>NZ_JANSIL010000064.1:0-14931 GCF_047462015.1 Synechococcus sp. R5-13
AATCCGTACTGAACATACTATACATTATTTTCAGTATAGTTGAGCTTATTATTGACTAGAGTCATGCTCTCTGCTGATTGTTGCCCAGGGGGAGCGGGCCGGAAGGTGCGCACCAGAGTGACGTTGTTGGACGAAGGGGTGGGTGCTGGGACTCCATAGACGGCAGGGGGTCAGGGAAAAGTAGCTCTGAGCCATGGCCGATAATAGGACTGTCCTCTTGCTATCCCGCTTTCTATGCCCAGCTCCATCATTTCCCCGGAAAACCTGCTGGATCTCTGTGAACAGGGTGTGTACAAGGCGTTGGCCGCTGGAGCCGACCAGGCAGAAGTGTTTGCCAACTCAGGCCGGGAAACGGAAGTCACGTTTGAAAAAAACGACCTGAACCTGGCCCGCAGCAGCAGCGAGACCCTGTTCGGCATTCGGGTTTTCTGTGGCGGCAGGCTGGGCTTTGCCACCTCCAACCGCCCGGAAGAGTTAGCTGAGACGGCTGCTGAGGCTGTGACCATGGCCAAGGCTTCGCCGGCGGATCCCCTCAACGGGCTGCCGGAGCCCCAACCTTTGCCCCAGGTGCCCTTTGCCCTTGATCCGGGGCTGCTGGAACTGGATGCCGCCACCCTGACCCAGTTGGGATCCCAATTGCTGGAGTGGGTGCGCTCCAAAGACCCTCGCATCACCATCGACAGCGGCTCCCTCAGCGTTGAGGAAGAGACCCTGGCTATCGCCTCTTCCACCGGCATCCGCGCCAACCATCACAGCGTGGAAGCGGGGGGATCCCTCTTTGGCATGGCCATTGATGGGGACGAGGTGGGCAGCTTTGCCTACGACGGCGACAGTGTGCAGAAGCGGGCCGATCTGGTGCCGGCGCTGGAGCGGGCTTTTGATCGCTTTGTCCAGAAATGCGTGGGCGCGCTGGGGGCTGGCGAGGGGGAGAGCTTCCGCGGCCCCATTGTCCTGCCGCCAGATGTGGTGGAGGAGTTTCTAGGGGATCTCCTCTTTGTGCTGGGGGCGGATGCGGTGCGCAAAGGCAAAAGCCCCTTGGCGCAAAAAATGGGATCCCGGATCGCCAGCCCGTTGCTCACCGTGGTTTCTGAAGGCCTGGGCCTGCCCGGCTACCCCATTGAGCCCTTTGACCGCGAAGGGATCCCGCGCCAGATTACCCCCCTGATTCATGAAGGGATCCTCTGCAACTTCATGTACAACAGCTACGAGTCCCGCGCTGCTGGCGTTCCCTCCAACGGCCATGCCACAGGGGGAGCAGGCAGCCTGCCGGGAGTAGGGCCGGCTTGCCTGAGGGTGGCCCCAGGGACAACCCCCCTGTCCGAGCTCTACGCGATGGATCGGGGAGTTATCGTCACCCGCCTCTCCGGCAGCAGCAACCCCATTACCGGTGACTTTTCTGGGGTGGTGAAAGGGGGCTTCTTGGTCAAAGGCGGCGAGAAACGCCCCATCCTGGAGACCACCATTGCCGGCAATCTCTACGATTGTTTGCGCAATATCTCCGCCATTTCCCAGGAAGTAACGGTTTTCAACGGCACGGCTGCCTTTCCCGCCCTGCGCATTGAAGATGTATCCATCACTGCGGGCTAAGTAAAGCTAGGGGTGTCGAGATCCCGGCAACAGCGATTAACCTCATTCCCAAAAGCTGCGGAGTTGTTCCCATGGGCCAGGAGATCACCTGCCTCCGTTTTGGTACTGCAGACTTTGCTCAGTTTGCAGCTCGGCTCCAGCAAGAAACGAAGTTGCTCGAGCGCTGGTTGGCCGGTGCGCCGGGGCTGGATCCCGCCTGCCGGCCCTTTGCCCAGGGATCCCCGGTGGGCGGGTTTGAGCTGGAGGCGTGGCTGGTCACCCCTCAGGGGGATCCGGCCCCGATCAACTCAGCCTACCTGGAAGCGGTGAACGATCCGCTGGTGGTGCCGGAACTGGCCCAGTTCAACGTGGAGATCAACAGCCGGCCCCAAGTTTTGGTCGGCTCGGCTCTGCGGCAGTTTCAGCAAGAGCTGGGCCAAACGTGGGATCGCTGTTGCCGGGTGGCCGAACACTTGCAGGCGGGGTTGATGATGATCGGCATTTTGCCTACGGTGCAGCAAAAGCAACTGACCTTGGAGATGATCTCCCCCCGCAAGCGTTACCTGGCCCTCAATGAGCAAATCCTGAACTTGCACCGGCGCGAGCAATCCCAAGCGATCCCTTCCCTGGGGCTAGATATCGAAGGACCGGCTGGGCGGTTGCGGGTTACCCACCCGGACATCATGCTGGAGGCGGCGACCACCTCCTTTCAAATCCATCTGCAGGTATCCCCCCAACAGGCGGCCCGTTACTTCAACGCTTCCCTGCTCGTGTCAGCCCCCTTGGTGGCGCTGGCGGCCAATTCCCCCTACCTGTTCGGGCACGATCTGTGGGCAGAAACCCGCATCCCTTTGTTTGAGCAAGCTTTGGATGGGCCACCCCCGCCCTCCCCCACCCACTGCCCCCGCGTCACCTTCGGGCAAGGCTATGTACAGGGATCCCTAATGGAGCTGTTCTGGGAAAACCTGCATCGCTACCCGGTGGTATTGCCACAAAGGTTAGCCACTTCCCCATCAGAGCTGGCCCATTTGCGCCTCCACAACGGCACCATCTGGCGCTGGAACCGACCCCTCATCGGCTTGGATCCCGTTCCCCACTTGCGCATCGAACAGCGGGTGGCAGCGGCAGGCCCAACCCTACCCGACATGATCGCCAACGCGGCCTTCTACTTTGGTCTGGTGCAAGCCTTGGGATCCCAGCCCGTTTCCCCCGAGCAGGAGCTAAGCTTTGCCCAGTGCCGCGCCAATTTCTACACGGCGGCCCGCTGGGGTCTGGAGGCCCCCATCACTTGGCTCAAGGGTTGGCAGGGATCCCTGCGCCAATTGCTGCTGGAAGAGCTGATCCCCCAAGCAGAGGCGGGTTTGGTTCAACTGGATCTGGCCCCCTCCGATATTCAGGAGTATCTGGGCATTCTCCGCGCCCGGGTGGAGTCGGGGCAGAATGGGGCCACCTGGCAGCGCCGCTACGTGGCTCGGCATGGTAAAGATATGCAACAATTGACCTGTGCCTACTGGGAACGGCAGCGGCAAGGCCAACCGGTACACACCTGGGATCTCAGCTAGGGCTCTCTCCACAGCCGGTTGTACCAGCGGTGGGCCACCGCGGCGGCAGGACGGATCCCTGGCCCGCATCTCGAGTGGGCAAACTCTCTCTCAGATGGCCTTGTTGCGACCCGAGCTACCGCAGCGAAACGGTTCATTCGCGACCAAGGACTTCGTTGGACTTCTGCTCCCTCCTACCCCAGGGAGAGAGGCCAGAAGCCAGAAGTTTGAGTCGAGCCTCTTAGCCCAAACAGTATGCTCACCGTTCTCGATCATCTACCGGATCAACTGCTGGATCTAGAGGCCCATCAGCTTTACGACCGATTGGGTGGGCCAACCCTCATCCATCTGCCGGGACGACGGGATCCCGCCCTGTTTGTGTCCGTCCTGCTGCACGGCAACGAAACCACCGGTTGGCAGGCGGTGCGGCAGCTCCTCCGCCACCACGCCCAGCGGGAATTGCCCCGTTCTCTTTCCCTTTTCATTGGCAACGTGCAGGCTGCCCGCCACCGGCAACGGCGGCTAGATGGCCAACCGGACTACAACCGCATTTGGGGCTCCGGCTCCACCCCCGAACATGCCATGGCCCAGGCCGTCCTTCAGCAAATGCAGCAGCGGGGCGTTTTTGCCAGTGTCGATATCCACAACAACACGGGCACCAACCCCCACTACGCCTGTGTCAATCACCTGGATGCCCCTACCCTGCACCTGGCCACCTTGTTTGGGCGCACCGTCCTCTATTTCACCAAGCCAGAAGGGGTGCAGAGCATGGCCTTCGGGCGCTTCTGCCCGGCGGTGACCCTGGAGTGTGGCAAGCCGGATCAACCCCACGGCACCCAGCATGCCTACGAATTCTTGGAAGCCTGCCTGCACCTGTCGGCGATCCCGCAGCGCCCTGTCTTCCGCCAAGATATCGACCTGTTCCACAGCGTCGCCATTGTCAAAATCCCGGATCAGGTGAGCTTCAGCTTTGGGGAAGAGGATGGCAACCAAGAGGGATCCCCCTCCCACATCCGCTTCCCGCCGGATTTGGATCTCCTCAATTTTCGGGAGCTTCCCCCCCACACCCCTATTGGCTGGACGAACAACGGCTTCCACCTGGAGGTGCAAGACGAGCAGGGCCAAAATGTGGCGGATCGCTTTTTCTATGCCTGCAATGGAGAAATTCGCACCAGCGTGCCCATCATGCCGGGCATGCTCACCCTCAACAGCCGCATCATCCGCCAAGACTGCCTCTGCTACCTGATGGAGCGCTACCCCCTGGTGGGCTGAGCCGGGCTGCCAATTTCCCCGAGGGGATCCCCAAACCAGAACGGGTGGTGCTCCCCACCCCTGCAATAACAGACTCCCCGCTGGCCGCTGTACCCGTCCGCCGAGGGATGGTGAGTACGCTAACGTGGGACAGAGCGACCCCGCAAGCCCTATCCTGAAAACTGCCAACGGCACGCTGAGCCCACGGGATCCCTATGTTGCGCCTGCTGCGGATCGAGAACTTTGCCCTGATCGAGCAATTGGAGATCCCTTTTCGAGCGGGGCTGAACGTGCTCACCGGAGAAACCGGGGCCGGCAAATCCATCATCCTCGATGCGCTGGATGCAGCTCTAGGAGGTACAGCTCGGGCTCTGCGAACTGGCAGCGAACGAGGTCTGGTGGAAGCGATCTTCAGTCCTAATCCTGAACTGCAAGCCTGGCTAGAACAAGAGCACATCGACCCCCTAGAGGAGGGCCTGGTTTGTAGTCGCGAGCTGGTGTTGCGCAACGGCAAGCTCACCAGTCGCCTGCGGGTGAATGGGGTGCTGGTGAACAAAGCCCAGATGCTCAGCCTGCGGGCCAAATTGGTAGAGATCACCGCCCAGGGGCAAACCGTTCAAATCCAATCTCCCCAAACCCAGCGCCGTTGGCTGGACGATTTTGGCGGCGAAGAGCTGTTGCGAACACGGGCAGAAGTGGCTGCCCTTTACCAAACCTGGAACCAACTGAAAACAGAGGTGGAATCCCGCCGGCAAAGCCAACAACTGCGCCTGCAACGGCTAGACCTACTGGAGTTTCAAGCGCAAGAGCTGGCCGCCCTGCGCCTGGAGGATCCCGACGAAATGGCCAAGCTGGAGCGGGAACGGGAGCGCCTGGCCCACCGCGTGGAACTGCAACAGCAAAGCTACGCAGCTCACCAACTGCTCTACCAAAACGATAGTGGCTCACCGGCCATCGCCGACCTGTTGGGCCAGGTAGAACGGTTGCTCCAGGCCATGACCCAGCGGGATCCCGACCTAGCCCCTCTGGCGGAAATGGTCAGCAGCGCTCTCATTCAGGTGGAGGAGGTGGGGCGGGAGCTGGTTCGCTACGGCGAGACGCTGGAGGCGGATCCCGGTCGGTTGAACAAAATTGAACGGCGCCTGGCACAACTCAGACAAGCCTGCCGCAAATACGGCCCGACCTTGGCTGAGGTGATGGCCCATGCGGAGCGGGTGCAGACGGAGTTGGCCCAACTGCGAGGAGACAACACCGACCTAGAGGAATTGCAGGTGCGGCTGGACAAAGCTGCCCAAGACCTGGAGCGCCATTGCCAGGTGCTCTCTCAACTGCGGCAACAAGCGGCCCGTCAACTGGAAAAGGCCCTCATAGAAGAGCTCAGCCCGCTGGGGATGAGCGCAGTGCAATTCCGGGTGCAGATCCAACCCGGCCCCCCGACAGCAGAGGGGGTGGATCAAGTGAGTTTTTGGATTAGCCCCAACCCGGGTGAGCCTCTTCAACCTTTGGCCAGCATTGCCTCGGGCGGCGAGATGAGCCGTTTTCTGCTGGCCTTGAAAGCCGTATTCAGCCGCATCGATCCGGTGGCCACCATGGTTTTCGACGAGATCGATACCGGCGTGTCGGGCAAAGTGGCGCAAGCCATCGCCACCAAGCTGCACAGCATTGCCCGAGATCACCAGATCCTCTGCGTCACCCACCAACCCCTGATCGCTGCCTTGGCGGATCACCACCTGCGGGTTCACAAGGTGGTGCACCAAAAGCGAACTTCTGTGCGGGTGGAGCTTTTGGGAGAACGGGAACGCCGCGAAGAACTGGCCCAACTCACTGCCGGTCACTCTGCCCAAGAAGCGATGACGTTTGTGGAGGCTCTTCTCAACCAAGCAGCTCAACTGCGCAAGCAGCAAATGGCCAGTCCCGCTTGACTCTCCTTCTGGGAAAGGGGAGGGGGGTGAGGGCCTCAACCACCCAAGAACAGCTCCAGCACCTCAGGATTGCTCAGCAGGTTGGGGCCGGTATCCTCAAAGCGGTTCTCTCCCGTGGACAAAACATAGCCCCAGTCCGCCATCTTCAGGGCCTGCTTGGCATTCTGCTCCACCATGAGGATGCTGATGCCAAGACGGTTGATCTCTCGCAGGAGGGCGAAGGTCTGTTCTATATACAGCGGCGACAGGCCGGCGGTCGGCTCATCCAGCAACAACAACTGCGGCTCCACCATCAACGCTCGCCCTATGGCCAGCATCTGCCGTTGTCCACCCGATAGGGATCCCGCCGCTTGGCGTCGTTTCTCTTTCAGGGGTGGAAACAGCTCATAAACCCGCTCCAGTTGGGCGGCAGGGTTGTCGCGTCGGATGAAGGCCCCCATCTCCAGGTTCTCTTGCACGGTGAGGGAAGGGAAGACATTGTTGGTCTGGGGCACAAAGCCGATTCCCCGTCGCACCAGTTGCTCAGCGGGCAGGTGGGTGATGTCGGATCCCTGAAACAGCACTCGGCCTGAGCGGATGGTGGCCAAGCCAAATAAGGATTTCAGCACCGTCGATTTGCCGGCTCCATTGGGGCCGATGATCACCACCATTTGCCCAGGGTTCACCTTCAGGTGGATCCCCTTGAGGATGTCCACCCCCCGGTAGCCGCTGTAGAGATCCTGGATGTCCAGCAAAGGGGTCATGAGAGGGATCCCTCCGAAGGCAGAGGGGAGGGTTGGGGTGGGTTTAGGGAGTCGGCCAGTGCCACAGATCCCAAATAGGCCTCCCGCACGGCTGGGTTTTGTTTGATCTCCTCCATGGATCCCTGGGTGAGAACCTTGCCGGCAGCCATGACCACCACATGGTCGCAGAGACGGGTCACCAGATCCAGATCGTGCTCGATGATGCAGAAGGTGCAGCCGCGCTCGCGGTTGAGATACTCGATAAAACGCATCAAATCCGCCAGCAGAGTGCGGTTGACGCCAGCCCCCGGCTCGTCCAGCAGGATCACCCGTGCATCGGTCATCAAGGTACGTCCCAGTTCCAAGAGTTTTTTTTGCCCCCCGGAAAGGGTGACGGCCAGTTGATCCCGCAGATGGATCAGGTTCAGCCGTTCCAGAACCTCTTCCGCCCGAGCTTGCAGGTTGCGTTCTTGTCGTTGCACCTGCCGCCAACTGAACCAAGTGGCGAATAGGTTTTCCCCTATCTGATTGGGGGGAACCACCATTAAGTTCTCCAAGACAGTCATGCGGCCAAACTCCCGCGGGATCTGAAAGGTGCGCACCAGCCCTCGACGAAACAGATGATGGGGGGGCAAGCCGGTGATGTCTTCCCCATCCAGCCAGATGCGCCCGCTGCTGGGCCGAATAAACCCGGCGATGATGTTAAAGAGCGTGGTCTTCCCTGCCCCATTCGGGCCGATCAAGCCCGTAATCCGACCGGTTTCGATGCGGAAGGAACAGTGATCCACCGCGCTAATGCCGCCAAACCGCTTGGAGATGTCGTCGATAACAATCACGCCGCTGCCTTGGGAAAACCCCGCCGACCGATGAGTTCAGTATTTCAAACATATAATGAGCCCATAATGAGCCCATTGCCGAGTTTGCCCATTATCCTTCCCGGATCCCCAGGGGGACAACTGCCCCTGGAGGCCGCAGCCAAGGAACGGGCGAGATCCTGAGTCTGGCCCGCCTGTTTTCTGGAGCCATCTTTTCTTGAGGAAGTGGGGAACGCTTTGAGGTGAGTCAACGTCTGACTGCTACGACTCAACACTTGACTTTACTTGACCTTTGGGATCTGAGTTCTACTTTCTCTTCCCTCACAGGAGGTTGTCGGCTATGTCTCGCATGAATAAACTCACCCGACGGGCCTTTGCAGCGGCGGCTGCCCTGACGGCGGCTGCTCTTGCCACCACTCTGCTGCCCAGCACGGCTCAGCAGGCAACTCAAGGGCCGGTCAAAATTGGGGCTTTAATGTCTCTCACCGGGGATCTGCAGGCCTTCGGGGAAAACTGCCTCAAAGGGATCAAGCTGGCGATTGACCAAATCAACGCCGCCGGTGGCATTTTGGGATCCCCTGCCCAAGTGGTCGAAGCGGATGACCAGACGTCGGCTCAGCCGGCTATCGACGCAGCTCAACGGTTGGTCACCGTGGAGAAGGTGGCCGGCATCATCGGCGCCTTGGGCAGTGGCATCACCATTCCGGTGGCCACGACGGTCACGGTTCCCAATCGGATCCCGCAAATTTCCCCCGCTTCCACCGCTCCTACCATTACCACTCTGGAGGACAACGATTTTCTGTTTCGCACAGTTCCTTCCGATGCCTATCAAGGGGTAGCCCTGGCCCAGATCACCCGTGAAGAGAAGCTGGAGCGCCTGGCCATCATCTACATCAATAACGACTATGGCCAGGGCCTGGCCGACAGCTTTAAGACGGCTTTTGAAAAGCGGGGCGGCACCATCACCAAGTCGGTTCCCTACGAGCCCGGCAAGGCTTCCTATCGCAGTGAGCTGACCCAACTGAAGGAAGGGGATCCCCAGGCATTGGTGCTGATTGGCTACCCCGAAAACGGTGTGGTCATTTTGCGGCAAGCTTTGGAAGAGGGGCTGTTTGACCGCTTTGTCTTCACCGATGGCATGCGCTCTCCCGACGTGGCAGCCCAGGTGGGAGCCGAAAAGCTAGAGGGATCCATCGGCGTTTCGCCTCAGGCCCTCACCGATAGCAAGGCTTACCAAATCTTTGCCGAAGCCTACAAAGCCGCCTACGGGGAGCTGCCCCCCACCCCCTACATCGACACCGCCTACGATGCCGCTTTTGTCCTGGCTCTGGCCATTCAGAAAGCCGGCAGCACCGATGGCACTGCTGTTCGGGATGCTTTGCGGGAAGTGGCCAATCCCCCCGGCACCGAGATCCTGCCCGGAGAGTGGGCCAAGGCTGTGGAGCTGATCGGCAAAGGGGAAGACATCTTCTACACCGGCGCCTCTGGATCCATCAACTTCGATGAGAATGGGGAGGTGGCCGGCACCTTTGCCCACTGGACTTTCCAAGGGGGGAAGGTGGTGGATCTGAAGGTGTTTGAGCCGGAGAGCTGATTTTCCCCTGCGGCTCCTGAGTGGGGGTCGGTTTCTCCTTCTGAGCTCCATCAAGACAATCCAGACGAGCAAGACGGGCCTGCACAGAGTACCCTCTGCAGGCTTTTTTGTGGGCCTGGGCCGCGCGGCTGTACGTCCCCAGCAGGGATCCCTCCCCATCACGTAGCTTTTTTTGCGGCAACTCAGCGGAGGGCAAAGCAGGCTAAAGTGTCGGCATCCTGGCGTCTTGTGGAGAATCCTCGATGTTGTCCACCCAACTCCTCCTCCCCGGAGTGGCAGCTCTGCTCGGCTTCGGGTTTGCTCCAGCCGTCCTGGCTCAGACTTCCCACACCCAGCAGATGGCGATCCTGAACGGCAACGCCACCACCCTGCAAAGCAACGTCCTGCAAAACACCGTCCTGATCCTGCCCAACGTTCCCCCACAACAGTACGCCGACAGTTGGGGCTGGAGGAGCAGCCGCTCTTTGCCTCCCACTCCTGCTCCCATCACCGTCGTCATCCTCAACTCCCAAGTCAACCTAGCTGCCGAGGAAGTCGAGCCGAGGTCTTGCGGCCAGCGCTGTAGGGGATCCCTGCGCCTGCCTTGAGAGGGAGAAGCTGCTTTTTGCACTCCAGACTACCCAAGTCCGCAATCCGGTTCGCGGCCACGCTCGGATCTGGGTGGATGGGGATTGATATAATCCAGGGCAATTGTCCGCTGCTGGGCGGCAGAGGGTTTTAACGCAAGCTTGGCCCGGCTTTGCAATCTTGCTTTTTGGTGTGCGAGGGATCCCCATGAATCGTTCCAGGCAACTTCGCCCTTGGCTAACTTCAGCGCTCACCCGCGGGATGGTGCTCTGCACCGCTTTTGCGTTTGCTGAAGCGTCCCGTAGCGCTCTGCTGATGGGATCCCCGGCTTGGGCGCAATCGGTTCCTCAGCCCGGCACCCTCGACCTGCGCACCGGTGGCGACACCCCCGCCCAGCCCTCCTCCACCCCACCCCCCACTGCCGGCGAGCCAGAAGTGTTGGTAGCGGAGGTAGTGGTTGAGGGCACTGAAGATCCGGAGCTGATCAACCGGGTTTACAGCGTCATCCGCACCCGCGCCGGCGAGGTTTCCACCCGATCCCAGTTGCGGGAAGACATCAATGCCGTGTTTGCCACCGGATTGTTTGCCGATGTGCGGGCAGTGCCTTCCGATACGCCTTTGGGGGTGCGGGTCACCTTTGAGGTCAAGCCCAACCCAATCCTGAAAGCCGTGCGCACGGAAGGGGCGAAAGTTCTGGATCCGGAAGTGCTGCGGGCCGCCTTTGCCGACCAGGAAGGGCAGGTGCTCAACTTTGGCAAGCTGCAATCGGCGGTGGCCGAGATCGAGCAGTGGTACGCCGATAAGGGTTACGTGCTGGCCAAGGTTACGGATGTGCGCTCCTCCGAAGATGGCACCATCGTCCTGGAAATTGCCGAGGGGGTGATTGAGGATATTCGCGTTCAGGGCAACACCAAAACCCGTGACTTCATCATCACCCGCGAGTTGAAGTCCAAGCCGGGGGATGTGTTTAACCGCAACCAAATCCAGGAAGACCTGCAGGCGGTTTTTAATCTCAACCTGTTTCAAGATGTGAATGTGGGGCTCAACCCCGGCCAGGATCCCGACAAGGTGGTGGTGGTGGTGAACGTGGAAGAACGTCGCACCGGCACTTTGGGAGGCACCATCGGCGTCAGCTCCGCCACAGGGGTCTTCGCCGGCCTCAACGTCTCCGAACAAAACTTGGGCGGCAACAACCAAAGTGCCAGCTTCAACGTGCAGGTGGGCACCAACGAAACCCTCTTCGACTTAAACTTCACCGACCCGCGGATTGCCACGCTGGAGATCCCCACCTCCTACAACGTCAACATCTCCAACCAGCAAAGTTCTAGCTTTGTCTTCAATGAGGGATTCACCCTGCCCAATGGGGATCCCGTGCGCATCAACCGTCTTGGTGGCGGGGTGACTTTCTCTCGCCCGATTGGGGGCAATTGGCGGGCCAGCTTGGGCACCCGCATCCAATTTGTAGAAGCTCGCAACAGCAACGGGGAGCAGCAGCGCTTCGATGTGCTGGGCAACCCGATTACCTTCAGCGAGAGCGGCCAAGACAGCTACACCACCTTGCGGTTTGGCCTCGTCAACGATACCCGCGACAACCCCAACAGCCCCAGCCAGGGCTCGGTCTTTCGCATCTCCACGGAACAGTCGGTACGTCTGTTTCAAAATGGCTTGAATGCCAACCGCCTCGAGACCGGCTACAGCCAGTTCATTCCCGTCAACCTGTTTGAAACCCGCAGCGAGCGACCGCAGGTATTGGCCTTTGATGTGCGAGCAGGCACGACCATCGGCGACTTGGCTCCCTACGATGCTTTTGCCATTGGTGGCGGCAACTCGGTGCGGGGCTTTTTCGAGGGGGGTATCGGTTCCGGTCGCAGCTTTGCCACCGCAACCGCCGAGTTGCGTTTCCCCCTTTTTGACCCGGTGGGAGCCGTGGTTTTCGCCGACTACGGCACTGATCTGGGCAGTGGAGCTGCGGTGGCCGGCAATCCCGCAGCGGTGCGCAACAAGCCGGGCAGTGGTTTGGGGCTGGGGGTCGGCATTCGCATCCAATCTCCCTTGGGGCCGCTGCGCATCGACTACGCGGTTGGGCAAGGCGGAGCCGGCCAAGGCCAACTGCACTTCGGCATTGGCGAGAAGTTCTGACTTGGCCGTGGATCGGCTGCCGGCTTGCTATGGTGGGAGCAGGTGCTCGTAATGGAAGCAACCCATGAAACAGCGACTCGGCCTACCTTTCCCCAAGGGATCCCTGGTGTTCTTGCTGTGTTTGAGCCTGGCCCTAGCCGGGTGTGGGCCACTGGCGCGTCTGGGCATCGGCACAACCCCCATCGCCCAGATCGAACAAAATCCCTCCCGCTACACCAATGTGTATATCCGCGGTCGCGTGGTGAACCAGATAGGGGTGTTCGGCCAGGGCGTGTATGAGATCCAAGACAACAGCGGCTCCCTCTGGGTCATCACCGACAAGGGGCTGCCGGCCATGAACAGCACAGTGACCGTGCGCGGTAAAGCCCAAGAGGGGATTGTGGTGGGGGGACGCAGCTTCGGGGTCTCGTTGGTGGAAGCCGAGCGCTTCTAGCCTGCCCCCAAAGCCAGCATCGAAACACGGCCTGCCAAGGTTTTGGCAATCTGCTTCAAGGCCCGGGCTGAAGCCGACTCAGGTTGGCCGATGACAATAGGCGTACCCATATCTCCCCCTTGGCGCAGGGCGATTTCCAGCGGGATCCGCCCCAGCAAAGGGATCCCCAGCTCGCGGGCCGTGGTCTCTCCCCCTTCTGAGCCGAAAATATCGTACTGGCGATCCGGCAGGTCGGGCGGGACGAAGTAGCTCATGTTTTCCACAATGCCCAGGATGGGCACCCCCAACTGCCGAAACATGTTCAAGCCCTTGCGGCTGTCCAGCAGGGCCACCGATTGGGGCGTGGTGACGATCACAGCTCCTGCCAGCGGCACTGCCTGAACCAGGGTCAACTGAGCATCGCCGGTGCCGGGGGGCATATCTACAACCAAGTAGTCCAACTCTCCCCACTGCACCTGATAGAGGAATTGCCGGATCACCCCGTTTAACATTGGCCCCCGCCAGATCACCGGCTGATCCCGTCCCACCAAGAGGCCCATCGACACCATCTTGACGCCGTAATTTTCCAAGGGGAAGATGTCTTCGCCGCCATCTTCCCGTTTTTGCACAACCAGAGACCGATCCTGCAGGCCCAGCATCAGCGGCACATTGGGACCGTAAATATCGGCATCCAGCAGCCCCACCCGCGCTCCACTTTGGGCCAGCGCCACGGCCACATTTACCGACACCGAAGTTTTGCCCACTCCCCCCTTGCCGCTGGAAATGGCGATGATGTTGCGCACACCGGGGATGGACTGGCGATTCGGCAGGGAAGGGGAACGGGGGGTTTCTGCCGTTACCGTAACATCAATGGCTTCGATGGGGGCCAGCTGGCGGATGGCAGCTTTGCACTCCTCGACAATGAATTCTCGCAAAGGGCAGGCCGGCGTGGTCAGCACCAGGGTAAAGGCCACTCGCCCAGGCTCGACGCGAATATCCCGGATCATGTTCAGTTCCACCAGGCTGCGGCGCAGCTCCGGATCTTGAACAGGGCGCAACGCTTCAAGGATGGCAGCAGCATCAAGGGTGGAGGTGGTCATGGAATCGGAAGGCTCAGCGGGTCAGTCCATATTTCACTCTAATCGGTTTTTCTCGGGTTCTTGCCGGCAGGGAAGGACAGCTCCAAAACGGGCTGCCACGCTAGTCCTGGGCAAGCAGGCTGGCCGAGGCTGATTCTGGTTGGAAGACAACGCTGTTGGCCGACGGGGGAGGGCAATTGTGCAAGCGCTGAGTGGGAGTTGGCTTGTGGTTGGGGCTAACGTTCTGGGCTCAGTTGATCCCTCTGCTGGAAAAGAGGGGATCCCGCCGCCTCTCAATCGGGGACGAGCGCCGGGCCATGCCAACTCTCTTTTCTGACTCGGCCTGGGATCCCTTCTGCCGTTACTTTTCTCGGTCACCCTACCTGCCTTGTGCGGTGAGTCCTCTGGGCCCCTGCCGCTGCCCCCACCACGCTGCGCGTCCAAAAGATGCTGCCTGGGCGTTCTGTCCACAACAAGAATAAACTGTGGTCTGTTCTCGTGCCGGTATCTCAGGAAATTCAAGGAATTGGTTGTGAAGCCAGGCAAAAGTATGGAAATCCGTCCTGCCACCGCCTTAGATGTGCCCGTTTTGTTTGACCTCATCTGCGCCTTGGCCGAGTACGAGAAGCTGAGCCACCTGGTAACGGGATCCGCTGATCTGTTGCGCCACTATTTGTTTGGCCCAGAGGCTTTGGCCTCGGCGTTGTTGGCAGAAGTGGAGGGGCAAGCGGTGGGATTTGCCCTCTACTTCCGCAATTTTTCCACGTTCCTGACCCGACCAGGGATTTACCTTGAGGATCTGTTCGTGTTGCCGGAGTTTCGCGGCAGAGGCATTGGCAAAGCGCTCTTGGCGCGGGTGGCTCAGGAGGCGGTGGCCAAAGGATATGGGCGGCTGGAGTGGATGGTTTTGGATTGGAATCAGCCGGCGATAGAGTTCTATCGACGCATGGGTGCCCAGCAACATCCCGAATGGATTCTCAACCGCGTGGTGGGTGCTGATTTGGAGGCTCTGGCTCGGCTGGCCAAGGATCCCTGTCGATCTTGAGCAAGCTCCCCTCTGTTACAGACCCTAGCATTCGTGACATCCTCCCGGCGCTCGTCCTACGGACAGAGCGCGGGCTTCCCTTGGCGTCAGCGGGATGGAGTCTTTACCTCGCGGTTGGGTATTCCTACCCCACGCCACTTGTCTAGGTCTACGACCCCCGACAGAACAACTGGACAGGTGGTTTCCCTTCCCCAGCATTCCTGGGTACTAGGTCGTGTTGATCTTATGTTAGGATAGAGAGAATAATTTATAGAGGAAAGAGGATGAAGTTGGTTTTT
>NZ_JANSIL010000065.1:0-540 GCF_047462015.1 Synechococcus sp. R5-13
TGTTTCCACAGTTACTGTCCAGAACACAGAGGCCATCGAGCGTCTTTTTGCAGCCACCGCCCAGAACGCAGAGGCCATTGGGCAAGTTTTTGCAGCCATTGCCCAAACTAGGGAGTCCATCGCTGAGCTGCGGGCCAGCATTGCCGAGCTGCGCCAGGTGGTTGAGCAGCAAAACCGCGCCATTACCTACCTTATGAGCCAAGACTAGGCCCAGAGCTGTGGATCCTCTTCCTTCTGGGCTAGGGCTAGGGAATAATACCCGTTAGTTCCCCTGAGCTGGCCGTCGCCGAACCAAGACTGCAACCGCTACCCCAATTCTTGCTGATCCTTCGCTGGAGATTTGAGAATGTCTGACCGCAACTTCCCAACCAGTTGGCGTGTTTCCCTTGTTTCCTCAGTGTTGGCCGCCGCTCTGGCCGGGCTGATGGCTGCCTGCGGCTCTTCCTCAAGGGGTCCTCTCACGGTTGCCACGCCCACGCCAACTCCGACCCCCACACCAACACCTGTGCCCACTCCAACCCCTACACCAACTCCAACACC
>NZ_JANSIL010000066.1:0-17792 GCF_047462015.1 Synechococcus sp. R5-13
ACAAACAGAATGCTATCGCTGCATAGTTGAACAGTGATGTTCAGCAGTGTTCAGCGTAAATGTATCAGCTACCCACAGGGATTCCACCCTGCAGCAGCAAACAAAGGGGCTGAGATCAAAAGGGATCCCTCGTGGCGCTTTGACCCCACTTGCCGCTTGTCCTTAGCGGCCTGCCGGGTGCAGGAACCCTAGAATGGAGGTTGAGCCCACTTGCCGTGAGTGTCCATGAGCCCTTTGCCCACTTCCACTGCCCTGCTCGCCGTTGCCCCGACAACAGCCGAGGACACCGTCCCGCCGAGGCGACTGGATTTTGAAGTGGTGATTGCCGGAGCTGGGATGGTGGGATCCACCTTAGCAGCCGCTTTGGGCCAGGCCGGGATCCGCGTCGGGCTGATCGAGGGGCGGGATCTCTCGCAGGGGGTGGGGGCGGATGGCCGAGCCAGCGCTTTGGCTCTGGGGACAGCTCGTATTCTGCAGCGGATTGGGGTGTGGCCCCTTATGGAGGCCTGGGGAGTCTCTCCCATCCACCGCATTCAGGTCTCTGATGGGGAAGGCCCCTGGGTGGCTCAGCTGCGCCGTGAGATGCTCCAAGCGCCGGCCCTGGGCTACGTCGTGGAAAATCAAATTACCCAAAAAGCTCTGTTGCAGCGCATTCGCGAGTGCCCTTCGGTAACCCTTTTCAGCCCTGCTCAGGCGCAAAGTTTCTCCCCTGCAGCAGATCACATTCGGGTAGAGCTGGCCCAGGAGGGATCCCGGCAAACCCTGCGGGCTGCTCTGCTGGTGGTTGCAGATGGGGCCCGTTCGCGGCTGCGGGAACAGGCTGGGATCCCGTTATCCCGCTGGGGCTATGGACAGGTGTGCATCGTTTCCACCCTCACCCATGAGCATCCTCACCGGCAGGTGGCCTACGAGCGCTTTCAGGTCAGCGGTCCCTTCGCCATTTTGCCCACCTCCGATCCCCATCGCAGTTGCGTCGTCTGGACAGTTCGCCAAGCGGATCGAGATCGGCTGATGGGCTTATCTGAGGCTGAGTTTCTGCAGGCCATCCGGCCTTGGTTTGGATCCCAGTTGGGAGCGTTGCTGGCCGCCTCTCCCAGAGCTTGTTATCAGCCGCAGCGGGCCCATGCCCAAACCTATATCGGATCCCGGCTGGCTTTGGTGGGGGATGCTGCCCATACCACCCATCCGCTGGGGGGGCAGGGAGCGAATCTGGGCATGCGGGATGTGGCGGCCTTGGCTGCCCTGTTGATCGAAGCCAAAATGGCGGGCCGGGATCCCGGCGATCCGGCTTTGTTAAAAGCCTACGAGCGCTGTCGCCGCCCAGAAAACGCGCTGGTTCTTTTTGCAACCGATGCTGCCAATCGCCTCTTTTCCAACCGAAGCTGGCCGTTGCTGGTCTTGCGTCGCCTGGGCCTGTGGGGACTGGAGGTTTTGCCGCTGCTCAAGCCTGCCTTGATGCGCCAAGCGATGGGGATCCGCCCTCAACAACCCCAACTCCAACAGCTCCCTTTCCCTACACCCCTGGAACCCTTGCCCACACCTGTCTGAATCCGGCCAACCTGTCACAGCCGGGCTGGGATCCTCACTAAGAGAAAGTCACTATGTCCTCGGCAGGACAAGCGATCCACATGGGATCAAGGCTGCTCCAGAGGTAAGTCTGAAAACAGCAATGGGGCAATATTGGCCGCCTGGTTGATGGGGATCTCGTCGTTGACGGCATACTGATAAAACTGATCCAAGCGCCGACACAAACCTTCTGGGGTCAAAGCCTGCACATTGGAGCTGATGATATAGCTTTGGGAAGGAGAAGCGCGAAACGCTTGAAAGGCTTTGCGACAAAAGTCCTGCTTGGCCTCCGGGTCTGCTTGTCGCCACTCTGGCCCCGTAAGTTTGCCGGACAAAGTGGGGCCGGTTGCCGCTCCCAAGGGCAGGCCTGTTCCCAAGATTAGGCCAGCCAGGATCAGAAACAGAAGGCCCCCCTTCAAGACTGCCTGCCAGAAAGAGAACTGAAGCCGTTGCCGGTGCTGCTCCATGGTTGGATAGGCTGGAGTGGAAAGGGATCCCCTCGATCATACCGATCACACATACCGATCACAGGCGGATCTGAGGGAAACTCAGGATCTCGGCTGGCTTTGCCGCTCCCCTCGATCCCCGCTGCCGTCCTCAGGAATGGCCGGAAAGCTGGGTCCCTTTCATCCCTTACCCGCTCGCACCCTCCGTCCCGTGGCTCGCAACAAACCCCGTCGGAAACAGCCTTTCCCGCATCTCCTCGGCTCCAAATGGACTTCCGTTCAGCCTGTTCTGGGTTGGCGACATTTTCAGGTCACCGCTCGCCAACAAGGGGAAGGAGGGCTGGTGTTTGCCGAGCTCAGAGCCGTTTGCGATCCCCAGGTGCGCCTCTGGGTCAACGCGGCCACCCTGAAGAACCGGGATCTTTGGCAGCCGGGCTGGACGCCTCTCGAAGACGGGATCCCCTGTGGGCGGCAGGATCCCCTTCTGGACAGGGCTGGGGGATAGTTTCTCTCAAGCTGGGGCTCAGGGATCGATTAGGATCATCTCTCTAGTGTGGTGTTTTAATTCAGAAGCTTGAGGAGAAGAAAGCGGGATGGCCAGATGTGACGTTTGCGGAAAAGATCTTAGCTACAGCGATTATCAGTGGGCCAAGCGCTGCGCCAATCCCTACGGGAAGTCTCACCTCATCTGCTTCGACTGCTACAGTGGTTCGTCTTGTCCCATCTGCTATTCCCCTCTGGAGCCGGCAGAATAGAAAGAGGCGTTCTCAAAAGCTGCTTGTCGGTTACTCGACTCCCATCCCCCTAGCTCCTCGGAGGGGGCGATGGTCGACAAGGGTCTCGATGGTTTTCCCAAGGGAGCCGGAAAAGTGCGCATTGGCCAGGGCTACGACATCCACCGCCTCGTCGAGGGGCGCCCCCTGATCCTGGGCGGGATCCGGATCCCTTACGAAAAGGGGCTATTGGGCCATAGCGACGCCGATGTCCTCACCCACGCCATCATGGATGCTCTCCTGGGGGCTGCCGCTCTGCGGGATATTGGCTACTACTTCCCCCCTGAAGAAGAGCGTTGGAAAGGGGCAGATAGCATCCTTTTACTACAGCAAGTGGTGCAGCTGGTGGGCCAAGAGGGCTGGTGCGTTGCCAATGTAGACAGTGTGGTGGTGGCGGAGCAGCCCAAGCTCAAACCTCACATCCCCGCCATGCAGGCCCGCCTGGCAGAGGCGATGCAGATCTCCCCCAAGCAAGTGGGGGTCAAGGCTACTACTAACGAAAAACTGGGCCCCATAGGTCAGGGAGAGGCCATTGCTGCCTTCGCAGTAGCCCTGTTGCTGGAACAGAGAGGACAAGCTTCCTCTGACCTTCCCATCAGAATCTGAAAAGAACCTGGTCACCCCACTGCCTGAGCTGCCAAACTGGCAAGCAATCGCTCCCTCAAAAACGCAGAATCTGCCCAAGTCGCAGTCAAACCACCCATTACCTGGATCCCCAACTTTCCCCCTGGGAAAGGGGCCGGGAGGGGGGCTACTCCTCTAGGAGAAGGGCTGGGGGTGAGGGCCTCAGCAGCGCGGAGCGCTTGGGCCACAGGGCGCGGGATGCGGGCGAGCCGTCCCAAACTTGCTTGGAACAACGACTTGGCAAAAGAAATGGCGGGCCAAAACAACACCTCGGCAAACCGACTCAGGAGGAACCTTTTTGTCTCTCTACTAGGGATCCTCCTGCTCTGGCTTGGTGCCTGTGCTGCCCCTGCCCGCCCGCCCCATTTGATCGCCACAGTGACTTCAGATCCCAAAACCTTCAACACCTATTTGGCCGCCGAAAGCTCTAGCCGCGACGCTATCGCCTACCTGGAGGCGGGCTTGGTCACCTTGGATGAGGATACCCTCTTGCCCAAACCGGAGCTGGCGGAAGGCTGGGAAGTGTCTGAGGACGGCTTGCGGTATGTCTTTACCTTGCGGGAGGGGCTGCGCTGGTCGGATGGAGAGCCTCTGACAGCAGCAGATGTGGACTTTACCTTTAACCGCATCATCTTCAACGAGCGGATCCCGACTTCCTCGCGGGACGTGAAGCGAATTGGGGAAGCTGGAGCACTGCCTCAGGTGCGGGCCCTGGACGAGCGGCGGATTGAGTTTGTTTTACCGGAGCCCTTCGCTCCCTTTCTGCTGCAGGCCGGATCCCCTATTTTGCCCAAGCACATCCTCGAGCCCACTGTCGAGCAGTTGGACAGCCGGGGCAACCCCCTTTTCTTGCAAACCTGGGGTATCGACACGCCAGTGCAGCAATTGGTGGGGGCCGGCCCCTATATCTTGCAGGAATACACCCCCGGCCAGCGGCTGGTGTACCGGCCCAATCCCTACTACTGGAAAGGGGAAGGGATCCCGCGCATTGAACGGGTAATCCTGCGCATTGTGGACTCAGAGGACACCGCGCTGCTGCAGTTTCGCTCCGGCGAGACCGACGTGTTTTCGGTGCGGGGGAGAGATTTTCAGCTCTTGAAGCGGGAAGAAGAACGGGATCAGTTCACCATCTACAATCTCGGCCAGACATTGAACAACAGTTTCTTTGCCTTCAACCTCAGCCGCGCCCGTAACCCCCAGACCGGGCGGCCTTTTGTGGATCCCGTCAAAAGCCGCTGGTTTAACGATTTGAACTTCCGCCGGGCGGTGGCCCACGCCATGAACCGGCAGTTTTACGTCGATAGCGTCCTGCAAGGGTTGGGCCAGATCCAGCACTCGGTCTTCTCCCCCGCCAGCCCCTTCTACCTCAGCCCTGAAGAGGGCTTGCCCACCTACGACTACAACCCTGAAAAAGCGCGGCAACTGCTCCTCGATGCCGGATACACCTACGATGCTGAGGGCCACCTGCGGGATTCCGAGGGCAACCGTATCCGTTTCACCTTGCTCACCAACGCCGGCAACAATCAGCGGGAGGCCACTGGCGCGTTGATCAAAGCTGATCTGGAGCGGATCGGCATCACCGTTGATTTTACCCCCATCGCCTTCAACACCCTGGTGCAGCGCACCGATAGCCGCGACTGGGAAACCCTGCTGCTGGGCTTTGGTGGCGGCGGCACCGAGCCCAACAACGGCTCCAACATCTGGCGCAGCGACGGCCGTTTGCACCTCTTCAATCTGGGAGATTTGCCCGGCAACCCGGCAGAAGGGGTTGAGGTCAGCGATTGGGAACGGGAGATCGACCGCATCTTTATCGAAGGGGTGCGGGAGCTAGACTTTGAAAAGCGCAAGGCCCTCTACGACCGGTTTCAAATCATCATCCAGGAACAGCTGCCCCAAATTGGCACTTTCAACCCCCTGGTTCTCTCAGCCCTGCGCAACCGCATTCAAGGGGTGGATCCCCGACCCATTCTGGGGCCATTGTGGAATTTGGATCAGCTCTACATTCAAGAGTAGAACTTCTGATGACGTGTCTGATGATGCATCTGATGATGTGGGATAGGGAGAGGCTGTCTGAACTGTTGAGTTGTGTCCCTATCGCCACATTTGGCAGGTGAAACTTAGTTGTAGGTTGTGTTGCGGATGTCTTGAATTTTGCAACTATTTCACCGTCAATTCCACGTCCCCCACACTCCTGAGGACGGTGATCCCCACCCCTCCTGACTGCAGATAGAGACCGATGTCCAGGGATCCCTGGCCCACCTGCACATTCTCAAGGATGACGTGGGGCAGCCACAGGGGCAGAGTGGGCTTGGTCAAATGCACCCGTTGGGCCAGCCCGTCGATCTCCAGCCCCAGACAAGCCTGCAGCAGCAAAAACACACTGGCCGCCGCCCAAGACTGGGGCAGACAGGCCACCGGATAAAGGGTGGGGCCCTCCCGCTGTCGCCGCCGAAAGCCACAAAACAGCTCAGGCAGCCGCTTCAGCTCCAGAAACTGGCTGGCATCGAACAGCGCTGTCAAGACCCGCACCGCTTCGCCCTTGAAGCCATAGCGAGATAAGCCTGCGGCAATCAAGGCATTGTCGTGGGGCCAGATGGAGCCATTGTGGTAGGACATGGGGTTGTAGCGCCCCTCTCCCTCCGGCACCGTGCGGATCCCCCAGCCGCTGAAGAAAGCTGGCTCCAGCAGTTGCCGGGCAATGCAGGCAGCATGCTCGGGATGGGCAATCCCCGAAAACAGACAGTGGCCCATGTTGGAGCTGCGCACCCGGCAGGGTTGCTTCTGGCCATCCAAAGCCAGGGCATAGCCCCCCAACTCTTCGCACCAGAAGTGATCCCAAAACTGCTGCTGCAGCTTTTCCGCTTGTTGTCGCAACTGGGCTGCTTGCTCTTGCCGCCCCAGCAGCTCGGCCATCTCTGCTGCCAACTGCTTAGCTTCGTAGGCATAGCCCTGCACCTCGCACAGGGCCAAGGGGGGTTCTGCCAGGGATCCGTCCGGGTAGAAGATGGCATCTTCAGAATCTTTCCAGCCCTGGTTGCGCAGGCCCCGCCGCGCCTTGCCGGCATACTCCAAAAAGCCGTCCCCATCGGGATCCCCGTAGGTGTCCATCCATCTCAGGGCTGCCTCGATATGGGGCCACAACTGCCGCAACAGCTCTAGATCGCCGCTGCGGCGCACGTAGCGCCCTGCTAGCACCACAAACAAAGGGGTGGAGTCAATGCTGCCGAAATAATTGCCAAAGGGGATCTCGCGCGTCTTGGCCATCTCGCTGGAGCGCTGCTCATGCAGGATCTTGCCAGGCTCGGCATCGCGGCTGGGATCCACCTCCTGGGCCTGGTGGGCCGCCAGATACAGCAGCACCCCCCGCGCCAAGTCTGGAAACCACCAGAGAGTGGCCAGGGCGGTGATCAGGGCGTCGCGCCCGAAGACCGTGGTAAACCAAGGCACCCCCGCATAGGGATAAAGCCCGTAGGGAGTGCGGGTGAGCATCATCAGCAGATCATCCCGTGAGGCGTTGAGCCAATCGTTAAACTGAGCATTGCCGGTGTCGATCCGGTGGGCTTGCGCCCGCAAGGAAGCCCTTTGCTCCCGCTCCGCCTGCAGAGCCTCCTGGTAGGTCAAAGGGGCAATCTCCTCCCCGCCGTAGCTGCAGATCACCCTCAGCTCCAAATCCCGTTCCTCCTGCGGGGCCAAAGGCACCCACCACTGCGCCAGCTTCTCCGACACTAGCTCCGGCGCCGGCAAAAATTGCAACTGGGTTTGCCGCTCCACTCCATCTAAGCCGCGGTAGCGAAGAACCACCCTCTCGGGGGTCACCTGGGCCGGCAGCACTTGACCCCGCTGGGCCCGTCGGATGCCCCGGATCTCAAAAATATCGGCAAAGTCTGCCTCAAAGCGCAGGGTAATCGGCACGCGAAACGAGGCCGAGCCGTAGTTGTGAATGCGAATGCGCTCGTAGGCAACGTTGTTCCACAAAAAAGTAGTCCGTAAAACATGCAGAGTATCTTGACCGATAAACTGCCCCTCTGAGGTGGTGAACTCCGGGTTGGTCAGATCCACCGCCAAAATATCTTTGTCTTCCCGCACCTCTGAGCTGAGCAGCAGGAACTGCTTTCCCTGCAAGTCCAACACCCAGCGGGACAAAAAGCGGGTGTCGTCCCGGAAGAGGCCATGATCCCGGATGCCGAGGGGGCGCATGTTCCCTCGCCGGTCAAAGATGGCAAAGCAGTTGTCATGCTTGAGAACATGAGAGCGTGCCTCCACCCAAGAGGCGCTGGCCCGGATGTAGTACTGATCTTGAATTTGGATGATGTCTTCTGCCATCTCGGTCTTCTCGATCCCTATCCAGCCGGTCTCCTACGCGAACAGCTTACTGCTATCGGTCCACTCAAAGGAGGCGAAGAAGCAGGGGCCCCCCGATGCAGCCCAGCAGCCCTAGCTGCTACTTGGCCCATCTAAGCCTTATTAAGCTGCCTTCTTCGCGACATCTCCTGCCGCTCGTTCACCAGTTGGCGGTAGAGAGCCTCGTAGTCCGACACCATTCTTTCCACGCTGAACCGCTCCTCAAACACCTGCCGCACCCCGGCTCGGCTCAGGGATCCCACCTTCTCCACAGCCTCCACTGCTTCCTCCACCGAGTCGACAATAAAGCCGGAGCGCCTGTCGGCCATTACCTCGGGTACTGAGCCAAAACGGGTGGCAATTACCGGCGTGCCACAGGCCATCGCTTCAATCATCACCAGCCCAAAGGGCTCCGGCCAGCGGATGGGAAACAGCACCGCATAGGCCTTGCCCAAAAACTCGCTTTTCTCTTGGTCGGTGATTTCCCCTATGATCTCCACATTGGGGTGGCGACTGGCCAAAGGCTTAATTTCTAACTCGTAGTACTGGCGATCCACCGCATCGATCTTGATAGCAGCCTTCAGCGGCATCCCTGCCCGCGCCGCAATTTCAATAGCCGTGTCCAGCCCTTTTTCCGGGGAGACCCGGCCCAAAAAGGCCAGGTAGTCCCCCTTTTCTGGATAGAAACGGTGGAGATCCAGGGGCAAGCCGTGGTAGACCGTCCCCACCCAGCGGGCCTGGGGCAGCGGCAGCCGCTGGGCGTTGGAGATGGAGACCACCGGAATATCCTGAAACTCGGTGTAGAGGGGCTGCAGCTCCGGAATATCCAGCCGCCCATGCAGGGTGGCCAGAAAAGAAACCTGGGGGTGGCGACGGGCCAGGGCATAGGGATAGTAGTCGATGTGGCCGTGGATGATGTCAAACTCGTCGGCCATCTGAAAGGCTTTCTCGACCATCAAAACATGAGGAGCCACTGTGTCGATGGCCGTGGGATCCAAACGCAAAGCCCGCTCCCGAAAGGGGATGAGGCGAGCCTGGGTTTGGGAGTCGCCGCTGGCAAACAACGTCACCTCATGCCCCCGCCGCACCAGCTCTTCGGTGAGCCAAGACACAACTCGCTCGGTGCCGCCGTAGAGCTTGGGGGGCACACTCTCATGCAAAGGGGCAATCTGAGCAATGCGCATAGCCATCCTCCACACCGAATCATCACTGCTTAACGAAAACTTCTGCTGGCGCTCCGCCGCCGACCCTTGGGATCCCCTGTTGAGGGCACGCCATTCCTGGCTAGACTGTTCCGGAGTGAGCAGGAAAGGAGTTCGGGCTGCCGCCACCTGCCGGAGAGTTGAAGAGGCTTGAATGAGAACCCCAGCCATCACTTGCTCTTGCCCGCCGCAGCTTAATTTTCCTCCTCAGCGCTGGCTGTGGAGTTGCTTGGGAGCCATGGCCATAACGGCTCTCACGGCTGTTGCCGCTTGGGCGCGGCCAGTGCTGGAAGTACGCATGACCCTGGGCTTGCCCATCAGCCCCAACTACTGGTACATGGTAGCTCTCAGCCGGGCCGGCAGCCCTGGCCCTACCGCCAACTTGGTGGATCCCAACGTCCGTGTGGGGCCCAACGAGTACACCTTTGTGCGGGACTGGGATTACCTCATTCGGGTTACCCCCCTCAACGAAGAGTCGGTCTTGCAAGCCACCATCCAGCGGTTTGGAGAGCCGGAACGGGAGTTTGCCGTCGGCTTTAACCAGGTACGGGTCAATCGCCTCACCCGCGACCGCGATACCCTCAACTTCCAGATCGATATATCCGAGCTGCAGGGCCTTGATGGGCGAGACCAAGATATCCAGGTGGCTCTGCTCACCGCCCGTGCCCCCTTCCGCGTAGCCCCTGAAGAGACCAATCTGGCCATTGATGCCACCCGGGGGGATCTGCCCAATTTCTATCGCCTCAGCCTGTCCAATCAGCGGCAGGTGGTTGTGGACGACCCCCAGCGACAGGAGACGGTGCGCCGCAGCCGCGAATTGATCCAACAAAGTGGCTCCGGGGCTGCCCTCACTCGCGACCTCATTGAGGGCGGGGCTTTGGAGATTTTGGCTGCCAACATCCTCACCTTCGAGCTGCGCCTGGTGGATCGCTAGAGAGGGATCTCTTCCCATCTGACATCTGCCCAAGACCGTTCTTGCAGCCCGGCAGAGCCTCAATCCCTCAATAGTCGTTCCAAGTTGCCGTGAACCGGCCCATTGGCTTCCCTCTACCCTTGGGAGAAAGGCTCGGGGATCTCAAGCGATTGGAAAAACTCCTTCTCCTGGAACGGGTGCAGGATCCAACATCACAAACAAAAACGACTCCAGCCCCGCCAGGTAGGTGAGCACTTCCTCCCGGGCCGCTTCCAGCTCTAACTTGTTGACCTGGGCCGCTTGCTCAATCAAGGCTTTCACTGCCGTTGGCCCCTGCAACAGGGATCCCAGCCAGGCCATCTGAGGAGCTGGAATGGTTAGGCGCCCATAGCTAGCCCCCGGCCAATTCATGGCAAACTCCAGCTTCTTCTCGTAGGCTTTGGCGAAGTTTTGGCGAAATTCGACGTTGTCGGTCAGGATGGGGTTAAGCTGCACCCTGCCCCCCAGCCAATCGGCGTCGCTCCAGGGCAAGACCAAGGAAGAGCCGGGGTGTTCCGCCCAAAAGTCAATGAGGCGATGGTTGGGGTAGATCAGCTCATAAAAGTGATTTTGATCCGCAGGCGAGAGCTTGTCCAACTCGGCTTGCAGCCAGGGGGGCATGGCCCTCTCCTTGAACAAAAGCGCCGGATCCCAGTCGGCATAGTCCACCAAGCAGACAAGGCCCAGATCGGCGTCTGCGAGCATGCGCATCAAGTCGGGAACCAAGAAGCCTTTGTCCCCCGGCAAGAGGTAGTTGGCCCGGATGTTGGTGTTGTCTTTGTAGATCTCAGGGTTCCAGCGCAAGGCAGCTCGCAGTTCGTCTGAGGCCAAACTGGCCATGAATTCCCGCACCCGCTGACAGGCTTCGGGGTTGGGCAGATCAAATAGCCCCAGCAGCCGAAACGCCTCTTGCATGCGGAAGATGACCTCCCGCTGGTAGGCGTGATGTAGGTTGGCCCGCAGGATCCCGTCAGGTTTTAGAACCCGCTTAAGCGCCTTTAGCCCCGCTACCGGATCGTCCAGCAGATAGAGCACATCGTTAAGGCTGATGAAGTCAAATTCCAACCCCAACTGTTCGATATCCAACAGGTCGAGAACATACAACTCCACCTCTCCGAAACCGTGGTAGCGCAAGCGTCGCTCCGTCACCCGTACCGATTCTGCTGACAGGTCGCACACCACCAGCCGCGCCCCTGGATTGGCCTCCGCCAGGATCAACGTTTCCCAGCCCGAGCCGCAGCCAGCATTCAAAATGAGAGCGCCTTCGCTGGGCACAATGGCGCGGGTGCGGGCGTATTGGGCGGTGGTCAAACTTAGGCGGTACAACCCGTCAATGGCGTTGCGGCCCGAGGCCTCAATCGCCACATTGGGGTAGGGCAATTCTTCGTACAGTTGCCGCAGAGATTCTGTCGAGCTGCTGGCCATGGGATCCGCTGCAGGAAGCTGCCCTTTATGCTACCCGGCATCCCTTCCCCGCAGGAATGCCTCTAAGGCAGCAGCCAGGGTTTCATTCCCCTGCAGATCCAATCCATCCGGCCTCTGGGGTGGGTGGGCGGGATCCCGCAAAAAGTCCCAGGATCCTTGAAAAAACTCCTCTGGCGAGAGAATGCGATGCCAGCCATAGCGCCGCAAACCCTCAACCAGCAACGGTGACTCAGCAAACCCAGAGCGGACGACACAGGCCATAGGTGTGCGGCTGCGCAGGGCCTCCGCCAAAGTGCCATAGCCCGGCTTGGACACCACCCAGCGGCAGAGGGGCATCACATCCACCGGTCGCCACACCTGCCCATCCAAAACCCGCAAGTTGGGCAAGGGAGGAGCCTCCCGATCAAACGTGAGAAACTGCCAGTCGGGAAAATCTTGGAGCCGCTCGTAAGGAAACCCCTGCACCCCCAGCCCGCCAAAGGTAAACAAAGCCCTGGGTTGCTCCGGGTGTAACCCCAACTGGGCGGCAACCTCCTCCGGCCCGTAGCGGGGATCCGATCCCGTCAGCCCCACCTCCTGCTGACGCGGAAAAGCGCTAGTGCTCCGCACCGCTGACGCGACCATGCTCTCGCTAAAAGGCAGGCGAAATAGAAGGTCGCACTGCCCGTAGAGCTCCTGGATCCAGGCCACAAACGGTTGAAACTCCGGGCCGTATTCTTGGTAGATGAAATCCCAGCCAAAATTACTGGCCATCCAGCAAGGGATCCCGGCAGCCTGGGCAATCGCCGCAGCAATGGGCGGCACATCCGCCAACACCAAAGGCACCCCCTGGGCTCGAATGAAATCCGCTTCTTCTCGAACAAGCTCCGCAGCGCTGGCTTTAAACGCCTTGAGGGCAGCCAACGTAGCCGGCAGATCCGCTTGCAGCCCATCCGGCTGCACCACCCCCACATCCAACGCCCGCGGCCGATGGAGAAACTTCCCCTCCACGTAACGCTCCAGGAGCCAGCGGGGAGCCGGCGTAACAAAGATGGGCAGAACATGGGGATCCCGCCGCAGCAAAGCATTCACGACCGCCGCCAGACGGGTAACGTGCCCAAACCCGTGAGCTGTTGCCGCCACATACAGACGAACGGGATTCATTGTGCTCTGCACCGCTAACGCGATAGGACTCCGTCCCGCTGGCGCGAACGCAACCGCCTCAGGACAGAACAGGATCCGCGGGGGGCTTTTCCCTATGGGATCCCCACAGATTGCTGGCCAAAATCAGACCCAGGCCCAGCACGGATCCCAGCGCAATCGTCTCGCCCAACAGCACCGCAATCAACCCCAACGACAAAAAAGGCGTCACATACACCCAGTTGGCCAGGGATCCCCGGTGGCCCGCCAACTCCAAAGCCCGCAGCCAAAACACAAAAGTTAAGCCCATCTCCGCCAGACCAATGTAAGCTGCCCAACCCAGCCCGGCAAGGCTCCAAGAGACCTCCTGCAACGGCAGCAGCAGCAGACCGTAGAGGCTGCCAAAGAGAAACCCCATGAATAGTTTCAGCACCGCATCTCGCCCATCCCGCACATTGAGTAGCCAATAGAGCGCCCAGATTCCAGAGCTGCCCACCGCTAGCAGCACCCCCCAGGGATCCTCCACCTGCAAGGTGCCCCAGGATCCCCCCGTAGCCACCAGCACCACTCCCAGCAGGCTCACCCCCAAGGCCAACACCAGCCGCCAGCGAAAGCGCTCTCCCAACAGCGGCACCGCCAGAAGAGCCAGCACCAGCGGCCAGGTGTAGTTCAAAGCCATCGCCGCCTGAGCCGACAGGCGGTCATAAGCCTGGAACAACACCCCATAGTAGCCAAGGGGGTTGAGCAGCCCCTGAAGAGCCGATAGGCGGACTTGGGATCCCTTCTGCCTGCCGATCAACCTCGCCCGCCCTGTAACCACCAAAACGATCCCCAGGATCAGGCAAGAGCTAAAGGCCGAAAAAATCAGCAGAACCGTCGGCGACAGGTACCGCAACCCAAACTTAAAAGCGCTGGCAGCCGTGGCCCAGCCCAAGATGGCCGCCGCCAAGTAAACATAGGCTCGCCAGGGATCCCTGCCCATCAAAAGCTGTCGAGATGGTGCTCCGCACCGCTACCGCCGTCCTCTGGCTTCGACTTAGCTCCGG
This sequence comes from Synechococcus sp. R5-13, assembly GCF_047462015.1. Classification (NCBI taxonomy): domain Bacteria; kingdom Bacillati; phylum Cyanobacteriota; class Cyanophyceae; order Synechococcales; family Synechococcaceae; genus Synechococcus; species Synechococcus sp. R5-13. The sequence goes on from NZ_JANSIL010000066.1 coordinate 13,495, forward strand.
TGGGAAGGCCCAGCCGCGGTGCCACCACCCAGGCGTAGAGCAGGTAGCCCAACCCCGCCACCACCGCCCACCTGAGAACAGTGCCGAAAACCCGGAAGAACAGCCCGACCAGAAGAATACAGCCCAGAATGGCGAAGACCGTCACCAGTGGACGCCCCCAAGTCTCAATCCAAGCTCGAACGGCACTTTTCCCCTGAGACGCAACGGATGTTCCTGGATCCCCAGAGGCCGCCGCCGCTTGCTCCAGTTCACGCTCAAGCTGTTTCAGCCGTTCTTGTTCTGAGAAAGAGAGATCGGACATAGAGAGCAGTCTCCAGCGGTGTCACCTCCATCTTACGAGCTGCTCCCGAAGATGGGCAGACTAAGCCCGCGCCGAAGGGATCTCCTGAACCATAGCCCGGAACACATCCAAAGCCGGGCCAGGGCGACGGTTAGGACGCGGAGCCGAGATCTCATTGGGCACAAAAGGCTTCTCCACCACCACCTTGGGCTTGTTGGCAGGAACAGCTGTAGCCACCGGAGCAGAGCTAGGGGAAGCCGGTGCAGGACGAAAAGGCCCGGTAACAAAATCCACCAAGCCGCCGAAGAGAATGCCGAAGAAGGAGAACAGGCCGCCGAAAAGCTTTTTGAGGATACCCATAGCTAATTGCAAAGAGATGAGGTGAGAACTTGTCGATGTTGAGAACTTGTCGATGTTATGTCGATGTTGTGAAGTTATACAACTCGACCTTCATTATTGTTAAAAGGTAGCCTCTTGGCCATGAGTAGATATACTCCTTTTCTTAGGCCTGGGGATCCCCCACCCGCCTGCCCTCGGCGTCAAATCGCTGTAGGGGTAGGGTCAACTCCAGCTCTTGCAGCTCCAAAGGTTGAGAGACCCCCCTGCCGCGCCCCAAAGCAAAGCCATCCGCCGCTGCCGGGTTCACGTCATAGCCGATATCTGCCATTGCTTCGACGGTGAGAATGCTTAAGGGGTTGGCTACCCCCCGGTCGATGCGGCTGGTCATCAGCTCGCGGCCCAAGACATTCTCCCGCCAATGGGAATCTCGGGATCCCTCCCCAAACTGGTTCTCCAAGGGCACAGAGGGCGCGTTTCCTCCCAGCCTAGTGAAGGCGCTGACTGCCCTGGGGCCGATGAAGCGGGGATCGTAGCCAGGGGGCGTAGGCTGATCCCGTCCCACCAAGCCCACCGTTAGCCCCTTGGGATCCCAGACGATGGGCAAGAAGCCCAAGGCATGGCCCAACTCGTGCAGGGCGGTAATGGGCAGATCCCCTCGTTCTTCCAGGGCAGATAGATTTTGACTGTTGAACAAAATGACGGAGTAGAAAGGCAGACCGTTAGAGGCCCGCACAAAACAGGGAGCAGCTCCCCCCAAAATTCGCTCGTTGCCGAGGTTTCTGGCCCGCACCTCCACCAACAGATCGTCGATGGGGAAATTGAGTGGCGTGCTGGGAAACCCTCGATCGCATTCGTCGGCCCGAATGGTGGTGGGGGGCAGATCCGGCTGGTCACCAACGATGATCTGTTGCCAGCGCAGAGCGGCATTGCGGACGATCGACTGCTGGGTGGGGGTGAGACTGTTGTCGGGAAAGCGAACGTCAATGGTGAACTGGGAAGCAGGCGCAGTCGTTGGCGAGGGCAAAGGGGCAGGAATGACAGTCGGAGTAGGGGTGAGAACGACAGTTGGAGTAGAAGTGGGAATGACGGTTGGAATGGGAGTGGGAATGACACTCACAGAAGAGGAGCCACCACTTCCCCCGCAGGCCTTGAGCGCCAGTACCAGAAGCACAGCCACCAGGGATCCAAGCAGGCGCAGGCCCCACACTCTGCCCAAAAGCAGTCGCTGCCTTGAATTCACACCACCTCCCAAAAAGCCCCATGACCCAAGTGGATCATACCGGCTGCAACCATCCTCCCGAGCATGATTTGCGTCACACCGCACCGGTCAACTTCAAGGCCGGGAAGAGATGGGTTTGGAGGTCTATATTTTCAGGTCAGGATCTCTCAATCTGAGGAGTCGGAAGAGTTTTCCTCTTCTATGCCCCAGCCCGCAGCCAAAACATCCACCGCTGCCCGCAGCGCCTGGTTATCCCCCAAGAGCTCCTCGGGATCCGAACGCGGCTCCACCAGGGGAACCAAGCGCAGAATACGTCCGTCCTGAACCAAGTCGATAACCACGCCCGGCTGCTCCTTGCCCAGGTTGGCAATCTCTTCTTCGGAAGCGGGATCCCGCAGACAGGCATAATCAAAGCTGTTCACATTTAAGTAGAGGCTACGGTTTACCACCAGTGTGGCAGCAGTGGGATCCTGAAAAACATCCACCACGCAGCCTTCCCCTTGCTTCCGCACTGAGCCATCGACGATATCGAAGTAGCGAACACGGGCCAAATCGGATAGGAGTCGGTAAATATCCCGCTTGTTCACCAAAGTTCCCGTATTCACAATACAGGGGGCACAGGGATGAGTGTCTGTCATAGAGCAGTCGGTCTCGAAAGGTCAACAGATTGAGAGTAGGCAAAAGGAAAGCAACATCAACAGTGTCTGCAAACTATCTCCGAAAACATCAGTCCTCGGCAATTCTAGGCGCGGTTATGGTTGACAAGCAACAGGTATCCGTAACTTTACAAAAACTTTAATCAGCTAAAAAAGAGAGAAGTAGCCTGCCCTGCTTTATCCAGTTAACCCAGTGCAACAACAGAACAACTCGCTCCATTCCGCCTACCCAGGGCTCAGACTGCTCTCAAGGCAAAATCAATCCATAGCTTTGCTTCTATCGACTTTATCACAGCCTTCCAAAAAGGGCACAGGCCACTACAAGGTGCAATCTCCAGACAAAAGGGACAGAGGCTGTCCGGCAGGATTCTACCTGCATCTTGTGGGAAGGCAAGTAGCTGAGCAGCTTTAGACTCTAGATATTGTAGATAGATATTGTAGATGAACCCCGAACAGACCGTCTTCGATTCAGAACTCTCCCCTTGGCTTCTTAGGAAGGATAGCATAGGACACCAAGCCCGCTGCCTAGAAATAGCGTTGACTCTTCGCCGGAGACGACTTTTGCCGTGGTAACCACTCCCCAACGCCAGACTCTGCCGGTTGTCGATTTTGCCGCCTTTCAAAACGGAACGTCAGGTGAGCGGGAGCAGTTTGTCCGCCAGGTGGGGGAAGCGCTGCAACAGATTGGCTTTTTTGCCTTGGTTAACCATGGCCTATCGCCGGAATTGATCCGGGAAGCCTATGAAGCCGCAGAAGCCGTTTTTCTTTTGCCAGAGCCAACCAAGAGAGCCTATGAGGATCCGGCGCTGCTGGGGCAACGAGGGTACACCCCCTTTGGCAAAGAACACGCTAAAGATCATCCCTATCCTGACATGAAAGAGTTTTGGCACATCGGGCGCGAAGGGGATCCCCACCTTCCTGCCAACATCTGGCCTCGGGAGGTGCCCCAATTTCGCAGGGTGATGGTAGAGCTGTTCGCCCAACTGGAAACCTGTGCCCAGGGCCTGTTGCAGGCGGTCTCTCTGTATCTGGGGGAGCCTGCCGAATACTTGCCCAAAGCGGTGGAAGGAGGAGCCAATCTCTTGCGGGTGATTCACTATCCGCCCCTTCCCGCTGAAGCCCCTTCCCAGAGTTTACGAGCTGCAGCCCATGAAGACATCAACTTGATCACGCTCTTGTGTGAAGCCACCGCGCCAGGGCTAGAACTTCTGCAACGAGATGGATCTTGGCTGCCCATTTCGGCTCTGCCCGGTCAGATCATTGTCGATGCCGGGGATATGCTGCAAAACCTCACCAATGGCCTGCTGCGCAGCACCACCCATCGGGTGACCAACCCCGACAACCCCCAAGAGCGCCGCTTTTCCATTCCCTTCTTTGTGCATCCGCGTGCAGAAGTGGATCTCACACCCTTGCCGACTTGTGTGGCCCGCACCGGCGGGATCCCTCGGTTTCCTTCCCTGACTGCCGGAGAATACTTGGCCCAGCGGTTGAGGGAAATCGGCCTGGCCGAGGCAGGATCCCCGCCCCAGCATTGATCCCAACTGTGGGTCTCTATGGTTCGGATCCCGGCCTTGCCCTACGAGTATGAAGTTCCCGGCCTGTCTCAGTTGGCCCTGGTGATCATCGATATGCAGCGAGATTTCCTGGAACCAGGCGGCTTTGGGGAAATGTTGGGCAATGATGTCACCCAACTGGGATCCATTGTGCCCACCCTGGAGGAACTGCTGGACTTCTGTCGTCAGCTAGAAATCGCAGGAGCCCCGCACTGTACCCGTAGGGTCAGTGTCGGGAGGAATGCGGAAGT
>NZ_JANSIL010000067.1:0-4105 GCF_047462015.1 Synechococcus sp. R5-13
CCGCAGGACCAGCCCCATGAGCGCTTTGAGTTCCCTGAAGAAGTCCTCCCCCGCGGCAATGCGCTCTAAACCCACTGAGCTCGCTCGACTTTAGCTGCGGTAGATCCCTAGAGATCTGCTCTGTGAGGATGAGCGCTTGCCCAAGGGATCCCCTGCCGCGGATCCCAGTGGACAGGGAGCCCAACGGCAGGCGCTCGCGTTAACTAAACTTTTTTTGGTGTCTCTTGTTCCTGACTATCATTGGAGGTTGGTCTCTGTGACCTCGACAACATTTGGTTCTGCAGTGGTGCAAGATCGCACCCAAGGCGGATTTGCCTGGTGGGCTGGGAATGCCCGCTTGATTAATCTCTCCGGTCGGCTTTTGGGCGCCCATGTGGCCCACGCTGGCCTGATCGTCTTCTGGGCGGGGGCGATGCTGCTGTTTGAGGTGGCTCACTTCACGCCGGATCGGCCTATGTATGAGCAGGGCCTGATCCTGATGCCCCACGTGGCCACTCTGGGCTGGGGGGTTGGCCCGGGGGGCGAGGTGATTGACACCTACCCCTACTTTGTCATCGGGGTGCTGCACCTGATCTCCAGCGCCGTGCTGGGGTTGGGGGGCATTTATCACGCCATTCGCGGCCCAGAAACTCTGGAGCAGTCTTTCCCCTTCTTCGGCTACGACTGGAAAGACAAGAACAAGATGACCACCATCCTGGGGATCCACCTGATCCTGTTGGGGTTGGGGGCTTTCTTGTTGGTGGCCAAGGCCATGTGGTTTGGCGGTGTCTATGACACCTGGGCTCCAGGAGGTGGCGATGTGCGGGTGATCACCAACCCCACCTTGAACCCCGCTGTGATCTTCGGTTACCTGTTTAAATCTCCTTTTGGTGGGGAAGGCTGGATCATCAGCGTTGACAACATGGAGGATGTAATCGGCGGCCACATTTACATCGGCATCATCTGCATTGCCGGTGGGATCTGGCACATCCTCACCAAGCCCTTTGGTTGGGCTCGCCGCGCCTTCATCTGGTCTGGGGAGGCCTATCTCTCCTACAGCTTGGCGGCGGTTTCGCTGATGAGCTTCATTGCCACCTGCTACATCTGGTTCAACAACACCGTCTACCCCAGCGAGTTCTACGGCCCCACTGGCCCAGAAGCCTCGCAAGCGCAAGCCCTCACCTTCATCGTGCGCGACCAGCGCCTGGGGGCGAACATTGGCCAAGCCCAAGGTCCCACCGGTCTGGGTAAATACCTGATGCGCTCCCCCACGGGCGAGATCATCTTCGGCGGCGAGACGATGCGCTTCTGGGATGTGCGCGCTCCCTGGAAAGAGCCGCTGCTGGGCCCCAATGGGTTGGATCTGGATAAGCTGAAAAACGACATTCAGCCCTGGCAAGCCCGCCGTGCAGTGGAGTACATGACTCATGCGCCGCTGGGATCCCTGAACTCGGTGGGGGGTGTGGCTACTGAAATCAACACGGTGAACTTCACCAGCCCGCGCACCTGGTTGGCCGCTCACAACTTCATCTTCGGCTTCCTGTTCTTTGTCGGCCACCTGTGGCATGCCGGTCGCGCTCGCGCTGCCGCTGCTGGCTTTGAGAAAGGGATCAGCCGCGAGAACGAGCCGGTTTACCGGATGAAGCCGATCCGATAAGGGCATAAGTTCCTCTGGAATGTACCTTTGGCCCCCCTTGCCGGGGGCCTTTTTTTGGGCATCCCCCCCTCAAGGATTGGCAGAAAGAAAGTTTGGGGTGGAAACTGAAGAGCGCTGAGTCATCAGAGCAGATGCACAAGATCCCTGTTACCGTCATCACCGGATTTCTGGGATCCGGCAAGACCACGGTGATCCGTCACCTTTTGCTCAACAACCAGGGCCGCCGCATTGCCGTGTTAGTTAACGAGTTTGGCGAAGTGGGCATCGACGGCGAGTTGCTGCGGGATTGCCAACTGTGTGAGGGGGAGGGATCCATCCCCATTCTGGAGCTGGCCAACGGCTGTCTCTGCTGCACGGTGCAGGAGGAGTTTTTGCCCACCATGGAAGCTCTGTTGCAGCGGCGGGCGGAGCTAGACTGCATTTTGATTGAAACCTCAGGACTGGCCTTGCCCAAGCCGCTCGTGCAGGCTTTCCGCTGGCCCACCATTCGTACAGGCGCCACGGTGGATGCGGTGATTACGGTGGTGGATGGTCAGGCTCTGGCCTCCGGGCAACTGGTGGGGGATCCGGCGGCCCTGGAGGCGCAGCGGCAGGCTGACGAAAGTTTGGACCATGAGACTCCGCTTGAGGAATTGTTTGAGGATCAGTTGAGTTGTGCCGATTTGGTGGTGCTCACCAAGGTGGATCAGATTACCCAAGAGGAGCAAGCTCGGGTGGAAAGCTGGCTGCGGCACCACTTGCGCCCTGAGGTTCAAATCCTCCCTTGTGAGCGGGGGCAGGTTCCCCCAGAAGTGCTCTTGGGCTTTAATGCAGCGGTGGAAGACCAGCTCGAGCGCCGCCCCAGCCACCACGATCACGGGGAGGAGCATGAGCACGAAGCTTTTGAGTCTTTCTACCTCAGCTTGGAGGGAGGTTATGAGCCGGGATCCCTGGTGGCTCAGCTACGCCAGTTGGCCCAGGAGGAATGTCTTTACCGGATAAAAGGGTTTGTGGCCGTCCCCTACAAGCCGATGCGCCTGGTGCTGCAGGGGGTGGGATCCCGATTTGAAACCTACTACGACCGCCCCTGGCGACCCCAGGAGCCGCGCTTGACCCGACTGGTGCTGATTGGGCAAAACCTCAACCGCGAGCGCATTGCCGCCCAGCTCCAGGCCTTGGCCATCAGAGAAACGGTGGCCCCCACCGGCTGATCCCTGTCAGAGGCGAGTGGGATCCCTTGGGTCCTCGGCTCTCATCCCCCCGTCCCAGAGGGAAAGGAAGCAGCGTCCAGTTCTACTGTTACTCAAAGGTGGTCTAGAGGTAGGTATCCAAAAGAGAGGCCAAAGTGGGAAACCGGCAGCGCAAACCCAGGGTTTCTGGGGAAATGGCCGGGTAAACAAAATGGCGCTGGCGCAGACAATATTCATCCCACTCGGAAAGCCGCACCCGAAACAAGAAGGCCAAGCCGCGAACCAAAGCCAAAGGCAGGGGCACGCGGAAATAAATCCGCTTTTTGAAATAGGCACACACCTGTTCCACGCACTCATCCAAAGACAAGGGGGAGTTGCCCAACACCCAATCTCCTGCGCCTGGGGGATGAGCCACCCAGTGGGCGACCATCTCGGCCACATCGGCAGCATGGATGAAGTGGAAGCTGGCATCCACCCGCAAAAAGCGGATCAGATCCAGCCAGCGGAGAACGTCCTTGAGGCCGGCAGTGATGTGGGAGTAGGGGTGGTGGGGGCTGCCGCCAAAGAGCAGGGTGGGATAAAGGGTGAGCAGGCGCTCCGGCCAGAAGCCGCTTTCCTGCCGCCGCAGCAGCATCTCGTACTTGCTGCGGATGTAGTCGGTGCCGGCCCGTCCGGCAATGGCCAAAGGCTCCAGGTCCTGGTTCAAAAGGCTGGCCGTGGAAAAGTAGATCACCTGCTGACAGCGCTCCGGATCCAACAACTGAAAGAGCTCCAGGGTGTGGGTAACATTCACGGCCCAAGCCAGGGCGGGATCCCCCCAAGCCGCTGCCATGTGGATCAGCCCATCCATCTGGCGCAGCAGAGCGGCGTGTTCCCGGATGCGCAGGAGATCGCCGGGTACTAGGGTGATAGGGGCGGGCAGCCGTTCTAGGGGCAGCCGCAGGCGGCTGGTCTCGCGGATGAGAACGTACAGGTGGTAGGCGGGCCGCTCCGGAAACTCGGGATCCCTTTGCTGGGCCAGGCGCTCCAACACATAGTGCCCCAGGCAGCCGCTAGCGCCGGTAAGAAACAGGTTTCGCAAGAGGTCTTCCCAACGGGACTCGATGAAAAAAGCTTCTGACTAGTGTACCGCTTCAGCTTCTGTCTGCCGGACTGCCTGAGCCCTCAATTCCCCTGCAAGAGAGCCGCTCGACTTGGCAAACCCCACACTGGAAATCTGGCCGCAAGGATGTCAGCTAGAAATCGCAGGAGCCCCGCACTGTACCCGTAGGGTCAGTGCCGGGAGGAATGCGCTTTGATG
>NZ_JANSIL010000068.1:0-26033 GCF_047462015.1 Synechococcus sp. R5-13
GTAACCTCGCATTCCTCCCGGCACTGACCCTACGGGTACAGTGCGGGGCTCCTGCGATTTCTAGCTGAAGGTGACCGCTCAACCGCAACCTGTCCAGACGGTTTAAGCTGCTCAAAGATGAATGCCTGAATATCTGGGAATGGTTGCATGAACCTCTATCGCCGAGTGATCTTCCCGCAACTGTTGGATCTGGCCCTCTCGGGGGAACGGATAGAGCGCTATCGGCGGCAGCTTCTGGCCCATGTGCAGGGATCCGTTCTGGAGATTGGTTTTGGCACCGGCCTCAACCTACCCTGCTACCCAGAGCACATTCGCAAGATCACAGGGGTAGACCCCAATCCCGGCATGGGATCCCTGGCTCGTCGGCGCATTGCCTCTTCTCCCATCGCCGTTGATTGGCAGGTGGCGGATGCCCAGGAACTGCCTTTTCCAAGCCAGAGTTTTGATAGCGTGGTTAGCACCTGGACATTGTGCAGCATTCCCAATGTGGCCAAGGCTTTAGGGGAAATCCGGCGGGTGTTGCGAGCGGGGGGCAAGCTGTTTTTTCTCGAACACGGCCTCAGTGAGGATCCCCAGGTGCAAAGATGGCAAAATTGTCTTAACTCTATACAAAAGGTAATCGCAGATGGCTGCAACCTAAACCGAGATATGGCTCGGTTGATCCAGGGAGCGGGGTTTCGGTTTGAGCAACTGGAGCGGTTTTATATGCCTGACCAGCCGAGATTCATTGGCTACACCTATCAAGGCATAGCGCTTCCCGCCGCGGAAGGAAACTTCCAGTTCTAGAAGACTTGAGCAGCCACCAATTTTCCAACAGCTCTCTACCTGTTCGCCTTTCTAATCACACAGTCTAATCACACAGTTGCAGACGGGATTGCGGCTGCCGCATGGCCGGGTCGATCTCGTAGGTCAGCTCAAAGTTGATCACCCTCCAGCGCTGAGGGGATCCACCCCTATCCTCTGGGATTTGGGAGCTGAAGCTGACGGGCAAGCCATAGAGGCGAGGTGGGCCAGGACGACGGTGGGATCCCTGCTCCAGATAGGGAGTGAGCAACTGGCGGTAGCGCTCGGCCACGATCACCTGAGTGGCTCGCATTCCTTGCATGCGCAGCCGATCCAATTCTTCATGAATCTCAAAACGGATCCCATCGGCGTGGGTGTGCTGACGAAACCAGCGACCTTCCCAAAAGCGCCAGCGCCGTCCGGATTGCAGGTGTACCAGCTCCTCTTGTTCGGCATCCGCCTCAAATGCACCATGGCGAGGGCAGAGGTAGGTATCGGTCAGGGTGAGGGCCGCAATCGTTTGCCGACAGTGGGGGCACTGAATGCTGGGGCCGAAGATCGGGTAGGAAAAGGCAACAGTCATAGGAAACCCCACAAAACGCGGCTGGATATCTGGGCAAATCCGCAGTTGTCCACATTATAGATGTTGCCTTTTGGGGATCCCCATGACAAAACCGGGGGAGATCTTCTAAATTAGGAGGTAGGGGGGATGCGCTCGAAGTCTGTACTGATTCTGGGCGAGCCTCAAGGAGCTCCGCGATAGCAACGGGGAGTGGGTGGTACCCACTTCTTTGCTTTTTGAGGGGGCTTACTGTCCCCTTTGCCAGCTCCGGCTCAAAGGGGTTTGGATCTGGCGGCAACACCCGGTTGGTGACAAGTTGGTTATGGTTCACCCTCTTATTCCACAGTTGGAGAGCTTGGCCCGTCCCTTGGCCGCTCAACTGGGATACCAGTTGGTGCAGATGGTTTTCCACACCAACCAGCATCCGCCAGTTCTGCGGGTGGATATCCGCCCACTGGATCCCGACCGAGAAACCAGCCATGCCGATTGCGAAGCCATGAGCCAAGCCTTAGAAGTCGAGCTGGATCGGGTGGATCTGATCCCAGGCCAGTATGTGTTGGAGGTGTCCAGCCCTGGCATCAGCAACCTTCTCACCAGCGATCGCGACTTTGTGGTTTTCAAAGGGTTTGCGGTGGAGGTGACCTTGGATCCACCCTACAAGGGCAAAGCCGTTTGGTCAGGACACCTGCTGGGTCGGGATGAGGAGAGGGTTGCCTTATCCCTCAAGGGGCGGCGAGTTCAGTTGCCCCGCGCTTCGGTGCAGCGGGTTGCCCTCTCATCGGAAACTGACTAGGAGACCGGAGATAGAGAGAGCGTTTGACCGCAGGTGGTGCGGCCCTCCCTTCGCATCAGAGATGCGGGTTCAGTTCCCGCTGTGGAGCAATAGCAACAGCAAGTTTCACGAAGTTTGTGCAGGAGGACAGTGGTTATGGCGATGGTGCCTCTGCCGGGTTTGGCGGAAATGGTGGAGATGATCTCGCGGGAGCGCAACTTGCCCCGCCATGTGGTCACCGATGCTCTGCGAGAGGCGCTGCTCAAGGGCTACGAACGCTACCGCAAAACCATCCAGCGAGATGTGGTCTTTGCAGAAGACCACTTCCGCAATTTCGATGTGGAGTTGGATGTGGAGGCAGGAGGCTTTCGCGTTTTGGCCACCAAAGCCATCGTTGAGCAGGTGCAAAACCCCGACCATGAGATCTCTCTGTACGATGTGCAGCAGGATTACCCAGAAGCCGAAGTAGGCTGGGAAGTCACAGATGATGTCACCCCACAACAGGCGGAATTTGGCCGCATGGCGGCCATCCAAACCAAGCAGGTGCTGGCGCAAAAGTTACGGGATCAGCAGCGCCGTCTGATTCAGGAAGAGTTCCGCGATCTGGAAAAAACCGTACTGCAGGCACGGGTGCTGCGCACCGAGCGGCAGACGGTGATCATGTCGGTATCCAGCGGTTTCGGACAACCTGAGGTGGAAGCAGAACTGCCCAAGAAGGAACAGCTGGCCAGCGATCGCTACACTCCCAACGCGGTGATGAAGGTCTATCTCAAGAAAGTCTATGAGGGATCCCGGCGGGGGCCACAGCTTTTGGTTTCCCGGGCCGATGCTGGCTTGGTGGTGAACCTGTTTGCCAACGAGGTGCCAGAAATTGAAGAGGATATCGTGCGAATTGTGGCAGTGGCGCGGGAGGCCAACCCCCCTTCCCGAAATGTGGGGCCACGTACCAAGATTGCGGTCGATACGGTGGAGCGGGACGTGGATCCAGTGGGGGCCTGTATTGGCGCGAGGGGATCCCGGATTCAGGCGGTGGTAGCAGAGCTGCGCAACGAGAAAATCGATGTCATCCGCTGGTCGCCGGATCCTGCCACCTACATTGCCAACGCCCTCAGCCCGGCCAAGGTGGTGGAGGTGCGGCTAGTGGATCCGGAAATCCAGCAAGCTCATGTGTTGGTCAACAGCGACCAGCTCAGTTTGGCCATTGGCAAAGAGGGGCAAAATGTGCGCCTGGCAGCCCGCCTCACCGGTTGGAAAATCGACATCAAGGAAGTGGAGAGCTACCGCGCAGCGCTGGAGGAAGCCCAAGCGCAAGGGTTGCCCTATCCCTTCATCACTCCAGCGGCACTGGAGCGCTTCCAGCGGCGGGCAGAGCGGGCTGCTTTGGGCCTAGAGGATGAGGAATACGAAGAAAAGCGCCGCCTGGAGGAAGAGGAGCTGGCGGGGGACGATAGGCTGGAAGAAGACTGGGCTGACGAAGAGGAGGACTTCGACTACGACGCCGAGTTCGACATTGCCCAGCCGAAGGGGTAATGATATACGCTCTACCCTCACTTTGCCCGTACACTTTGCTCGTAGAGGGCGGCTTCTGCCGGAAGTCTGGGCTTTGGAATGAGTTTTGCTGCAGGGGATCGCGGTTGCACCGAGACCGCAATGGCGCATGTGGGGTTTTCCTGCCTGCTTGGGCAGAACTGCCCTGTTCCGGCAATCTGCATTGGTGAAAGATGCTAGCTTTTGTTAGCATGCAGGAGCCAAAAAAGTTCGGCAGGCAAATCAAAACTCTTCCGAGCCAGAACCCAAACCTCAATCCAACACAGCGGGATCCCTTGGCTACCCCAGAGTTTGCCCTGGAGCAGTTGCTCTTCGCCCCGGCTACGCCCGACCCCGACGCGGTGCGGGTAATCTACGCCTTTCCCAACACCTACGCAGTGGGGATCACCAGCCTGGGCTATCAAGTCATCTGGAGTCTGCTGGCCAGCCGCCGAGATGTGGCCGTCTCCCGCCTCTTTACAGACTTGGCTGAACCCCTGCCCCGGGAGCCGGAGCTGTTCGGCTTTTCCCTATCCTGGGAGCTGGATTATGTCCATATCCTGGCTCTGCTGGAACGGCACGGGATCCCTCCCAGATCTGAGGAGCGGGAAGAAGCCCACCCCTTGGTCTTTGGCGGCGGCCCGGTACTGACAGCCAACCCTGAGCCCTTTGCCGAGTTTTTTGACCTGATCTTGCTGGGGGATGGGGAAGGTCTTCTGGAGAAGATGATTGAGATCTATCGGCAGGTGCGCCAGGGATCCCGGGCTGAGAAATTGCAGGCGCTAGCGCAGGTGCCGGGGATCTATGTGCCCGGCTTGTATGAACCCCAATACCGCGAGCCCGACGGCCCGGTGGAGAAGGTGATCCCCAAAGGGGCCGGGATCCCTAGCTCCATTCGCAAACACACCTTCCGCGGCAACACCCTCTCGGTTTCTACGGTGGTTACCCCCAAAGCGGCTTGGGAGAGCATCTACATGGTGGAGGTGGTGCGCAGCTGCCCGGAGATGTGTCGGTTTTGCCTGGCCAGCTATCTCACCCTGCCTTTCCGGGTGGCGGATGTGGAGGGGCATTTGATCCCGGCGGTAGAACGGGGGCTGCAGGTCACTCAGCGGATTGGGTTGCTGGGGGCTTCTGTAACCCAGCACCCCCAATTTGAGCAGTTGCTGGAGCACTTGGCCCAGGATCGCTTCGAGCAGGTGCGTCTCAGTTTGGCCTCGGTGCGCACCGCTACCGTAACCCCACGTCTGGCGCAGGTACTCTCCCGCCGGGGCAGCCAGTCCATTACGGTGGCCATCGAAAGTGGCTCAGAACAACTGCGCCAGATCATCAACAAGAAGTTAAGCAACCCGGAAATCTTGGCAGCAGCAGCCCACGCCCAGGCTGGAGGTCTGAAGGGCATTAAGTTCTACGGCATGGTAGGGATCCCGGCGGAAACCCAGGCAGATCTGGAGGCCACAGTAGCCCTTTTCCAAGAGCTCAAAAAAGCGGCTCCCGGCCTGCGCCTAACGCTGGGGTGCAGCACCTTTGTGCCCAAAGCCCACACCCCTTTTCAGTGGTACGGAGTGGATCCCCAAGCCGAGAAAAAACTGCAGTTTTTCCAGAAACACCTGCGTCCCCTGGGGGTGGAGTTTCGCCCGGAAAGCTATAGCTGGTCCGTGATCCAGGCCCTCATCTCGCGAGGGGATCGGCGGGTGGGAAAGGTCTTGCAGTTGGCGCGGGACTTTGGCGAATCTTTGGGGAGCTACCGGCGGGCTTTCAAAGAGCTTAAAGGGCAACTGCCGCCCCTAGACTACTACGTGCACAGCCACTGGGATCCAGCGGATCCCTTGCCTTGGCAACACATCGAAGGGCCCCTCACCCCAGAGCGACTGTTGCAACATCGCCAGGAAGCTCTTTCTGTTCGCATCCCTTAGAGATGTCTATTGGGGTTGTTTGCAGGCCGCAATGCTGCTGGCAATGACCGCCTCGGTTTCGGCCAAACCTTTCCAGCCCAAGATCTGGGTTTCTTTCTTTTCCAGGCGCTTGTAGGTGGCGAAAAACTCCGCGATCTCATCCAGGCGGTGCTGGGCGATGTCTTCCAGCTTGGTCACCGAAGCATAGCGGGGATCCTTAGCAGGCACACACAGCAGCTTCTCATCCGGATCCCCGCCATCGATCATCTGCAACATGCCCAAGGGTCGCACCGTGACCACACACCCTGGGAAAGTGGGCTGATCCATGATCACCAAGCCATCCAAGGGATCCCCATCCCCGGCCAGCGTATTGGGCACAAAGCCGTAGTCGTAAGGGTACTGCACCGAGGAATAGAGCACCCGATCCAGCGCCATCGCTGCCATGTCTTTGTCGAACTCATACTTGTTTTTGCTGCCGCCGGGAATCTCGATCAAGATGTTGAGCAGGCCGGGCTTGGGTTGGGCAGGGATCCGCGACAGGTCGATCACAGCAAGCACCCTCGGATTGGGAATAGACAGCCAGAGGGTATTCTGACATACTCCTTGCCCCAAAGGACAGAGACTCTTGACACTTGCCGGGAACAGGCGGGACGAAACCCTTAGCCGCCTTCACATTGCTTCACATTATTTTCTCCACGTCTGGCTTAGCGTCGCATCTTCCTCGACGAGATGGGAGACTGGGTTTTCTCTCCCCCTTTCCCTCAGCAGGCCCAGAGCCGCCTGGAAGGATAGGGTTCCGGATCCGGCTTCCTTGATTGGCTCAGACATACTCCCCGGGCAAGATTCGAACTTGCGACCAATCGGTTAACAGCCGACCGCTCTACCGCTGAGCTACCGAGGATCAAGCGTTTCTCATCATAGGGGAAAAAAGGACTGCTAGGCAACTGCCGGCGGGGGGTTCTTGTTGGGCCTTGGGATCCCTGTTCAGTGGAGCGGGCTTGATTTTGCTCAATTGCTCGCCTTTCTCAGGTCTATCTGACGGATCCAGGGGACAAACCCTGAAAACGCCCTCGTCAACCGAACGGAAGCCATTACAATGGTTACGGACATTTGCCAGCGCCCCTCATGGACTTCGGAGTCGGATTTCTCTCCAACAACGTCATGCTGCCGATCCTGGATTTTTTCTACGGGATCGTGCCCAGCTATGGACTGGCCATTATCTTCCTGACGTTGGTGATCCGCTTTGCCCTCTACCCGCTCAATGTGGGATCCATCCGCAACATGCGGCGCATGAAGGTGATCAGCCCGGTGATGCAGCGGCGGATGCGAGAACTCCAGGAGAAATACCGAGACGACCCGCAGAAGCTTCGGGAAGCCCAGGCCAAGCTTTACAGCGAGCTGGGGGCCAATCCCTTGGGGGGCTGCCTGCCACTGCTCATTCAAATGCCAGTGCTGTTTGCCCTGTTTGCCACCCTGCGGGGCTCCCCCTTTGCAGCGGTGACCTACGATGTCAACTTGCAGATCCTGCCGGCGGAAATGGCGGCTGAGGTGGTACCAGCTCCCTACGTCAGCCCCAGCAAGAACATTTTTGTCACCGACTCTCTCCACAGGCCAGTGGTGCTGGTGGAACCCAAAGGCACCAAGGTTGCCGTTGGGGAGGAGGTGCAATTTCTGCTTCAAGGGCCGGGGGGCAAACCTTTTGAGCAGTTGGTGGCCGAAGCGGGTGGGGATCCCAATCTGTTACAGCCCACCTGGAAGATCACCAAAGGGGAAGATCGTGCCCAGATCAAGCCGGATGGCACCTTGCTGGCTCTGCAGCCGGGGGATGTGACCGTGCAGGTGTCCATTCCCGGTTTGGCCTCTGACACCGGCTTTCTGTTCATCGACAAGTTGGGCCGTGTGGGGGCCTTCGACGAGGATGGCACCATCCACTGGGATATCATCGCCATGATCGTCATCTTTGGGGTGTCCATTTACCTGAACCAGTACCTAACCAATGCCGGACAGGATACCGGCAAAGAGGATCCCAGCCAAAGTTCCATGGCTCGGATCACCCCTGTGCTGTTCTCGGCGATGTTCCTGTTCTTCCCTCTGCCGGCAGGGGTTTTGCTCTACATCCTTGTCTCTAATATCTTCCAAACGGTGCAGACCTTCCTGCTCTCGCGGGAGCCGTTGCCGGAGAACTTACAGCAGTTGGTGGAAGAGGAGCGCCGTCGGGCTGCCCAGGCGATCACGGTGGAGGCCAAGGAAGTGGAAAAATCGACCAAGCCCAGAGCAGCCAAGGAGGGACGGGAATCCTTGCCCTTTGAGCCCTAGGGGATCCTCGCTGTTGGGGTGGACTTGTGGTGGAGTGTTGATACCTCTTCAAAGTTGGAAGCTGCCCAGGATGAGCCGTCCTAAGTCTTCTACGGGATCTGCTGCTAAGAAATCTGAGGGAAACGTTGCCCCTTCGCCAAACAAGTCCACCTTTGCGGCCAATCAAGAGCGAGCCAGGCAGTGGTTACAGCAGGTGCTGGCGGCTATGGGGATCCCAGCGGCGGTGCGGGTGGTGGGGGAGGTGCTGGAAATTGAGGCAGACTCTTTGACCCCAGCTCAGAAGCGGCTGCTGTTGGCGAAAGCCCCCCCCTTGCCCTCTCCATCTTCCAGAGATTCCCCTCAAGAGGAGGATCGCTCCCCCGTGGTGCTGGATGCGTTGCAGTACCTGGCCAACACCCTTCTCAACCTGAACCAGCCGGAAGACCAGCAGCAGCCCTACATTTTGGATTTGGACGGCTATCGGCAGCGGCGTTTGCAGGAGCTGAAGGTTTTGGTTGCCGCTGCTGTGGAAAAGGTGAGGGCCACTGGCCGGGAATACGAGTTTCCCGATCTCTCGGCTGCCGAGCGTCGGCAAATTCATACTCTCTTGAATGACCCTGCCTATGCCGATCTGGAAACTTTCAGCCGTGGCAAAGAGCCTGACCGGCGCTTGGTTATCCGTCGGGCAGCTTCCCCATCTTGAGAGTGGGCAGAGGGCTGGGAACAAGTTGGCCCTCTTGCTACGGTGACGACAGGGATCCCGGCTATCCAAAACGCGTGAAGGGGGGTGCCATGCTGAGGCCAATTCGTCTATCGGATCTGCGGCAGATGCCGGATCAAACCCAAGAATTGCAGTTTAGGCAGTTTTTTTCGGGCTTTGAGAGTTTGACCCCTGTGGAGGGATCCCTGGAAGTCAGCCATCGGGGCCATTTTCTCGAAGTGAGTGCTGAAGCTCGTACCATTGTCACCCTCACCTGCCACCGCTGCCTACAGCAGTTCAACCACCGGCTGCACCTGGAAGTTGAGGAGATCATTTTGATTCGGGATCCCGAACCTCTCCCCTTGGAGCTGGAATTGCAAGACGAAGAAGATCTGCTGGAGAGCCTGCCCCCCAATGGTGAGCTGGATGTCGAAGACTGGATGTACCAGCACCTGCATTTGGAGATGCCCCGCCAGTTGCCCTGCCGTCCCGATTGTCCGGGCATTGCGGTGGAAGCTACAGCACCAACGGCGGATCCCCGCTGGGCAGCCCTAGCTTCTCTCCTGGAAGACTCTCCCTAGCTTTTTTGATGTTGCGCCCACAAGTTCTCTGGCGTTTTGCTCGACCCCACACCGTCTACGGCACCAGCGCCAGCGTGGTGGGCCTCTACCTGTTGGCGGGGTTTGTGGCTGCCGGATCCCTGCAACCGGTTCTCTCGGCGCTGCCCCAGTTGGTCTGGGCTTGGGCGGCCTGTCTGGCGGCCAATGTCTACATCGTCGGCTTGAATCAACTGACGGATATTGAAATCGACCGCATCAACAAACCCCATTTGCCCTTGGCTGCTGGATCCCTGAGTTGGCGACAGGGGGTGGGGATCGTCGTGGGTTGTGGAGCGGCGTCCGTCCTACTGGCCATGGCCGGGATCCCCTACCTGCTGCTGACGGTGCTTTTGAGCAATGGGATCGGCACGGCCTATTCGCTGCCCCCCTTGCGGTTGAAGCGTTTTCCGCTGGCGGCCTCGGCTTGCATCTACAGCGTGCGCGGCTTGATCGTCAATTTGGGCCTTTACAGCCATTTTCAGCAGGTGATGCAGGGAAGGGTCGAGCTTTCAGCCCCGATTGTTTGGCTGACGGGGTTTATGTCGATTTTTGGGTTGGTGATCGCCCTTTTCAAAGATATTCCCGACATGGAAGGGGATCGCCAGTTTGCCATTGCCACCTTCTCGCTGCGCTTTGGGCCAGGGCGGATCTCAAGGTTTTGCATTAGCATTTTGGCCTTGTGCTATCTGGGATTTATCGGGGTGGGGATCTCTTTTCTCCTTGCGGGCAACGGCCTCTGGCTGTTGGTGGGCCATGTGTTGGGGCTGGGGATCCTCTTGGGCTATGGTGTCCATCTGGATCTCAGCCGTCGGGAGACGATTGTTGGCTATTATCAACTGATCTGGAAGTTGTTTTACTTGGAGTATTTGCTTTACCCTTGGGCCTTTTTCTCTTTTTTCTAGAGCATTTCTTGAAGCTGCAGTCGCTTCAAATTAGGATGGACACCTGAGCTACTGATCGCGCCAGCGGGACGGAGTCCTTGAAAAGACTTCTGGCCCTATGCATTATTGCTCTACAACACTGACGCGACCAACGTTTCGGGTGTGGGCACAGTATCCTAGTTTGAACCAAAATGAGCATAACGATCTCCCAAAACTCAGGCAAGAAAAACCTAGAGATACCGCGTCATTTGCACTCGAAAGCGGCCTTTTTTCGTTTCGGCTACCTCTTCAATTTGCAGCCGACCACGACCGCGAATGGCAATCCAATCCTGAGGGCCAACGGTGTAGCTGGCTTGGGTAATGGGCTTCCAGTTGACCCGCACTTCCCCCCGTTGGATTTCTTCCACCATCTTGCTGCGGGAGATGCCAAACCCAGCTGAGGCTACCGCATCCAGGCGCAAAGAGGCTTCCACGCTGGTGATGGATTTGACGCGGGGGGGTTGAATGTTCAACTGGCTCAGGAGGATCCGGCTCACTTTGACAGGCACTGTGCGCACCTGAGTCAGGTTTAGGGTGAGGTAATCCACCATTTCGGGCACAACGATGGCCTGGGCGCCTGAGTCCCCCAACAGGAGGATGTCTCCCACTTTCTCGCGGGCGATGCCGGACGCCAACAGGGCTCCCAGAAAATCGCGGTGGGTAGCCGGGTCGAAGAGAAAGTTGCCTTGAATCTGAATGGCGGCCAATGGGATCCCTTCTGGGTCGGACTTTGGATCCCGGACATCCAGACCCACCTCAGAGCGGGCCAGGGCTATGCGTTGGCGTTCTGCTTGGGGGTACCCTCCCCAGGCCCCCACTTGCAGTTCGGTCAAGTTGCGCAGCCGAGCTTGCACCTCTGCTATTTCCGGTGGCGAGAGGAAGTCGCTCCAGACCACTTGCCAGGTTTTGAGAGCTTGCTCTCCCAAATCCAAGACCCGTGCCAAGGTTTCTCGATACTCTGCCCCTTGCAACAAATCGGCTCTGGGTAGCATTTTGAGGCGCTTCGACCTTTGTAGTTCAGTCCCGTTTTTTCCATGCTAAGCTAGATAGCCGGAATCGCGGCGGGCGTAGCCAAGCGGTTAAGGCAGAGGATTGTGGATCCTCCATTCGTGGGTTCGAGTCCCATCGTCCGCCCTTGAGGGAAATCGCGAAAATCCAGTCAGGGCAAGGGCTGCAGAGGCCAGTCCATCTATCTAGACCCTGCCCAATGAAAACAAGCAACACCCCATCTGGACGCAAAAATCGTGAAGGGAGTCGTCAAGGCAATCTGCAGCCCCTGGCTCTCCCCCTCAAAACAAGCTCGGTTAGGGTCGTTTCAGGTTAGGGTGAGCTTCTGGCCCCATGCATTATTGCTCCGCAACGCCGACGCGAGCAACGTTTTGGGTGTGGGCACAGTATCCTAGTTTGAATCGAAATGACCATGACGCTCTGCTTGCGGATGGACTCACCAGGACTTTGTCCCGCTATCGCGAACACAGCTCAAGATTAGGGTTCCCACTTCGTCAATGACACCTGTCCAACCGGCTTCGATCACCGCCGTTGCCTCCGGCATCTCGACAATTGCCGGCCCGCGCAGTTGAAACCCCACACCCATGCGCTGCCGATCGTAAACCGGCACCGAGCACATCCTGCCCCCAAACCATGCCTCTCGCCGACCCTTGAGGGGATCCCCTGGCAAAGGGTGGGGTGCAGTCAAAGGCACGGTGGGTAGGGCCTGCACCGCCTGTAGACGCAACTGAATTGCCTCCACCGGCTGGGCCAAATCCTGCCATCCATAGCGTTGTCGGTGGGCCTGGTGAAACTGTTGCTCCAGATGAGGAATCGGATCTGACAACCGCACCGGGATCTCCAACTCAAAAGACTGGCCGCGATAGCGCAAGTCCAAGCTGAAGTGCAGCGCCGGATCCTGCAGATCGGCTCTCGCCTGGCGGATCAGGGGTTCTGCCCATTGGGCCAGCAGGGATCCCCCTGAAGCGGACGTGAGCTGCCGCAGAGGTTGGAGGATGGCCCGCCGATAGTCTCGCCGCAGATCTGCCAAAGCCATTCCCAGCGCCGAGAGCACCCCACAGGCAGCCGGGATCAAGATCGTGCGGATGCCCAGCTCTTCTGCCAAAGCACAGGCATGCATGGGCCCGGCTCCGCCGAAGGCCAACAGGGCAAAATCGGCGGGATCCAAACCCCGCTCCACGCTGATCACCCGCAAGGCCCGCGACATGGCGACATTCGCCAAGGTGCGAATGCCAACGGCAGTTTCCTGCAAGCTCAAGCCCAAGGGATCCGCCAGCGTGGCAATAGCCTGTTCCGCTAGCCCCCGCCGTAGCTGCACCGAGTCGCCCAGCCGCCCGCCATCCGGCAGGTACCCCAGCCAGAGGTTGGCATCAGTAACCGTCGGAGCTGTTCCCCCCCGACCGTAGCAGGCCGGCCCAGGGTTGGATCCGGCACTCTCTGGCCCCACCTGGAGCCCACCGCCGGGCAGCAAATAGGCCAGGGATCCGCCGCCGGCACTGACGGTGTGGATGTCAATTTGGGGCTGTTGCACGGGCAAGCCGCACACCACCGCTGCGGGAGTAACCTGGGGGATCCCATCTTGGATCAAGGCCACATCTGTGCTGGTTCCCCCCATATCGAAGCTGAGCAAGTGGGGGTAGCCACTCAGCCGACCCAGATAGGCCGCCCCATAAACCCCGCCTGCCGGCCCTGAGAGCAAAGCCACCGAAGCATGGGCCGCCGCCTGAGCAATGGAGGTCACCCCGCCGGAAGACTGCATGATCAACGGTTGGGGGATCCCTCGCTCCCGACATCCTTGGGCCAAGCGGTGCAGGTAGCCCGCCAATGCCGGGCTGAGGTAGGCATCGATGGCGGTGGTGCTGAAGCGCTCGTATTCTCGGAACTCCGGCGCCACCTCGCAAGACAGGGAAAGATGTAGCTCCGGGAAAGCCTGTCGCAAGGCCATTCCCAGCCGCTGTTCGTGCTCCGGGTAGAGAAAAGAAAACAAAAACCCCACCCCAATAGCGCGGATCCCATCCCGCTGCACCCGTTCCCCCACCTCCTGCACCACCCGCCGGATTTCGGCATCGGTGAGCGGCTCCAACACTCCGCCCGCGCTGCAGCGCTCCTTCACCTCCAGGCAATGGTGGCGGGGCACCACTGGCTCCGGCTTGGGCTGTGTCAGGTCATACAGAGAGGGGCGGTTTTGACGGGCAATGGCCAGCACATCCCGAAAGCCCGCCGTGGTCAAAAACAGGGTGGGGGATCCCTTGCGCTCCAGCAGCGCGTTGGTGGCCACCGTCATGCCATGGCAGAACAGGTCAACCCGGAGCTCTCCTTGGAGCGCCCCCAGCTTGTCCAGCGCCGCAAAGACTCCCTCCTCAGGGCTGGGGGTAGACAGCACCTTCGCCGTCTGCATCTGGCCATCCTGCAAGAGCACCAGATCGGTAAAGGTGCCCCCCACATCGATCCCCAGGCGGGCCAAGCCTCGGCTTGCTTCCGTCTGATCCAGATTGGCCGGATCGAGGTTGCTACCCAACGCTGATGCGACCATGGCTTCTATCGCTTCTATAGTCCATCGCTGTCCTTCACCAGCCCTGCCCGAACGGCATCCAAGAACTGGCGGGCAGTGCGACCGGAAAAGCCGTTTTGCTGTTGGGCCCAGATTAAGGCCTGGCGGCGCAGGGCATCCAGAGATTGGGTGAAACCCAGCCGCTGGGCCAAGTGTTCTACGGTTGCCAGGTAATCTCCCTGGGTGAAGGGGGTGAAGGTGAGGGTGAGGCCGAAGCGATCCCGCAGCGACAGCTTTTCCTGGACCGTATCCCAGGCGTGGACTTCTTGATCTTGGGGATTGGGACGGTCGCCGAAAAACTCGCGGATGAGATGGCGGCGGTTGCTGGTGGCATAAAGACGCACGTTGAGGGGCGGCGCAACGAGATCCCCCTCCAGGAGCACCTTGAGCTGCTTGAACTCGGTTTCCTCTGCCTCAAAGGAGAGATCGTCCACAAACAAGATAAAAGGCAACACCTGCGCCCGCAGCTCTGCCAAAATCTCCGGCAACTGAATCAAGTCTGTTCGCCTCAGCTCCAATAGGCGCAACCCCTGCGGGCCGTAGCGGCGCAACAACGCCTTCACCAGAGAAGACTTGCCGGTGCCCCGCGCCCCGTAGAGCAACACATGCAGGGCCGGATCTCCCCGCAGCAGCGCTTCGGTGTTGGCCGCCAACTGCTGTTTCTGCCGTTCGTAGCCGTAGATCTCCTCCCAGTCAGGCAGATCGGGAGCAGGGATCCCTTCTAGCCCTGCTGGCCCCCAGCGAAAGGCCCAGTAGCGACCACAGAGCCCTACCCCCCTTTGGCGGTAGTGGGCAATTAAGGTCTCCAAGCTCTGGCCCCAATCGGCAAAAGAGCGGGGATCCCAGCCAGCGCTATCGGTTTCCCCATCGGGCCAGGGGATCCCCAACCCCAACGCCTGCATCTGCTCGGCAATGGTCTCCTGACTGTCCGCTAGGGTTTGCAGACAGCGCAGGTCGTGGCGGGCCGCCTGCATCAGAGGCTCTGGGATCCCTTGGGGCTGCAGCGCTGCACGGGCAAAGGGGTTATCGGCCCAGCGGATCTCCCGGATCAGCCACTCCCGCCAGCTCAGGCCCTGCCGGGCCAACTGCTCAAACCAGCGCCCGTAGGCCGCCCAGCAAGGCAAGGGATCCCCTGTCATCAACTGCTGGATTAGCTCCTGCCAGGCTAGGGCTAGGGAGTGGGTGCAGATGTCCCGGAATACCAGCAGCTTGGCCGCTGCTTCTGCTGCTTCTTGGAGAGGGGTCATCGCTTGAAGCCGCTCTAACTTGGCGTTGCTTATCCGCTCCCTAGGGGAGGAGACTGGGGGTAGTTGCGTTAACAACACGGAGCGCTTGAGTTACCTGGCATTGTCCCGCCGGCCCAGTTCATAGAGGCCTCCGCCGACGCAGGCGATCAGGCCGCAGGAGACGGCCCAGCTTTTGCCCAAGGAGATCTCCGTCAGGGCTACCACCAAGCCTGCTGCCAGCAAAAAGGGAAGGGTGCTCAGCAAGGAAGCCAAAGCTCCACTGGGATCCCATAGCAATTGCTTTTCCCAGCTCTCCTGCAGCTTTTGATGCAGCGGCGAAAACCCCCACATTAGCCCTAAGCCCCACAGAGCCGTGGCGGCCCATAAAGAGGGGCGAAGCATCTCCCAGCCCACAAGTCCAACCCCAACGGGATCCACCGGTCAACTCCCAACCCTGCCTTTCTAGGCTAGCGGGATTGGGCCCAATCGGTGGCGGTAATGGTGGTGCCAGGAAATTGAATGGGGTTGCCCAAGCTCTGGATTTGGGCCTGGAGAGCTGGCAACAGCCGCAAATCCAAAAGCGGCTCCTCCACGATCTCTGCCGGGATCAGATCCCGCTCCAGGGCAAAGTGGGCCGTGTGACCGGCGGCGGTGCCAATGGCCCATTCCACCGGATGCACCCGGTAGGAGGCACTGGCAATGCGGCTGGTGGCGATATTTTTGTTGCCGGCTAGCAGATTGTCAATGCGCTGGGGGATCAGAGCCCGCAGGGGAATCTGGTAGGGGTAGCTGGGCGCTTGCGAGTCTTTATTGTTGCTGGGAGGCAGCGAAAAATCCGGCAGCAGGCAGTCGTGAAAGTCGATGGGGTACTGGCCCACCCCCACTGAGTCGTAGAAGATAAAGGGGCGACCACGATTCAACTCCGATTCCCGCGTGGTGATATCCGACTCGTAGATGGTAAATCCCTGCGGGTAGGCCCCACTGGGGCGACCGATGATGCGCCGTGACTCGCGGATGTAGGGATATTTGGAAAGGCCGCTGGCAGTTCCCATGGGGGTATTGGGCCCCCGTAGGTAGGCATAGCGCAAGTAGAAGTCTTTTTGAAAGTTGGGATCCTCCTGTTGCAGGAGAAAATCCGTCCTTCCCGCCACCAGCCAGTAGAAAAAGCCCTTAGCATGCTGCTCAGCTCGCCGCAGGGCTTCCACCCGCAGGCCCCCCATCCAGCCGCCCGGCTGCAGTTGGCCTGAGGCCTGCAGTTGCTCGTGGGTAAGGATGAGGTTCATCTCCGGGCCGGTGATGCGCCAGTCGTTGCCCCAAGTCCAGTTCTGCATGGATTGATCCCCCACCCGGATGGCCTCTTCCCCAAAGCCGAACACCTGCCCCCGGATGCGGCGGTAGGTAAAGACCAGGCCAAAGTTAAAGCGCGGCTGTTCAAAGCTGTAGTAGGGACCGTGCAGTGGGTCATTGTAGAACTCGGGCTTGATGGGGACTTGGGGCACAGCAGAGCGCTCCAGGACAAAGGTGTAGGTGAAGCCCTGGGTACAGTAGGGATCCACATAGGGCTTGGAGCTGGGTTCCCAGCGGCTTTGGCCATCGGTTCCCAGGCGGTAGGGCACCCGCGCCAGGGGCAGCAGCTCGCCGGTTTCAGTAGCGTCGATCACCACCCAGGGCAGGGTTTTGTCTTGGCGTTCTGGCGGCGGCTCAAAGCGCAGGATCTCCTTGTCCCAGTCCTCGGTGGGTTCTAGACGATAAAAATCGAGAAAGTAGCTGGAGAGATCCCCTCGATTCTCTGGCTGGACGCCGGCGTGTTTGGGGATGTTGCGAATGGCCTGCACACTGCGGATCTGAGAGTCTTTGATCTCCAAATCCTTCACTACCGTCTCGGTGAACAGCCGCAACTGCCCCGACTGCAGATAGGGATCCAACATCTCCCGAATCACCTGGTGGCCCACCTGAGGGGAAAAGCAGAGCACGCTCACCCAGCATTTGCCCGGATTGGGATCCCCGCCGTATTTTTCCCGTACCCGCCGGCGAAACTCGCTGTAGCCTTTGGGGAAGATGTCATTTTCTCGTTGCAGGGGTCGCTCGTCCAAAGCGGAGACTCCCTGGGCGCTCACCTGCCCCCCGATCCAATCGGTGATCTCCGTCATGCACACCTGCCGGCCCAGTTGCAGCGCGTCATAGGCCGCCGCCACCCCCCCCAGCCCACCCCCCGCGATGAAAATCTCACAGGGGATCCGGGTTTCCGGCAAGGGCTGGGCCAGAGCCGCTCCCGCCCCGAGGATCCCTACTCCCAACGCCACACCGCTCCACCCCAGAAGGTTGACCTGAAGTTTCATCGAATGACCTCTCCACACCCACGCTACAGCTTGGCCTTTTGGACTTTCCCGCAACCTCTATCATGGGAGAAAGCCTTGCGGATGCTCATGCCGGATTCCACCTTTGTCATCACCACCCCCATCTACTACGTCAACGCCGCTCCCCATATTGGCAGCGCCTACACCACCCTGGTGGCGGATGCCATTGCCCGTTACCATCGCCTGTGGGGCAAGGATGTGCTGATGGTGACGGGAACCGACGAGCACGGCCAGAAGATCCAGCGTACCGCCGAAGAACGGGGCGTTCCGCCGCAGCAGCACTGTGATGAGTTTTCTGCCGAGTTTGCGAAACTGTGGCACCTACTCCACATCCGCCACGACCGCTTCATCCGCACCACGGATCCCCGCCACAAGGCCATTGTGCGGGAGTTTTTTCAGCGGGTCTGGGATCAGGGGGATATTTTCGTTGGGCGGCAGCAGGGGTGGTACTGCGTTGCCTGCGAAGAGTTTAAAGACGAGGCGGAGCTGCTAGAAGGTGGGTTTTGCCCTCTGCACCCCACCAAGAAAGTGGAGTGGAAAGATGAAGAAAACTACTTTTTTCGCCTCTCCCGCTACCAGGAAAAGCTGGAAGCCCTCTATGCCGAGCAGCCGGAGTTTATCCAACCAGAAAGCCGCCGCAATGAGGTGATTAACTTTGTCAAGCAGGGCCTGCGGGATTTTTCCATTTCTCGCCCCAGCGTCTCCTGGGGGATCCCTTTTCCGGCGGATCCCGGCCAAACCCTCTACGTCTGGTTTGACGCCCTGATCAACTACATCAGTGCCGCTCTGGATCCTGACGACGAGCCCACCTTGGCAAATGCCCTACGCCGCTACTGGCCTGCGGATGTGCACCTGGTGGGCAAGGATATTGTCCGCTTCCACGCCATTTACTGGCCGGCCATGCTCATGTCCGCAGGTCTGCCCCTGCCCAAGCAGGTGTTTGGCCACGGCTTTCTCACCAAGGATGGCCTCAAGATGAGCAAAAGCCTGGGGAACACAGTGGATCCCTTTGAGCTGGTGCAGCAATACGGCGCCGATGCCGTGCGCTACTACTTTCTGACGGAAATCGAGCTGGGCAAGGATGGCGATTTCAGCGAGGGCCGCTTCGTTGACGTGCTCAACGCCGATCTGGCCAACGATCTGGGCAATCTGCTCAACCGCACCCTCACCATGCTCAAGAAATATCAACCGGACTACCGCATTCCCGCCGTCGGGATCCCTGCAGATCACCCCCTCAAAACCCTGGCCGAGCGCCTTGCCCCGGCAGTGGCCGACGCCTACGAGCGGCTGGATCCCAGCTCTGCTGCCCGCAAAGCCCTCAGCTTAGCCCAGGCCAGCAACAAATACCTTGATGAGCAGGCTCCTTGGACGCTGCACAAGCAAGGGCAAAACGAACGGGTGGCCCAGATTCTCTACGCCGTTTTGGAAAGCGTGCGCTGGGTGGCAGTCCTGCTCTCCCCCCTCATTCCCGCTCTCAGCCTCAAGATCCTGCAGCAACTGGGGTTCTCCCTCACCGACATCACGCAACTGCGCTGGGATCCCGATGCGACTTGGGGCCAGCTTCCCCCCGGGCAAGAGCCCCAGCCTCCTACGCCTGTCTTTCAGAAGATCCTGAGGAACGCCTAGGGATTGGCGATGTCCGGTCGGGAAGATTGGGCAGCGGCTTGGGATCCCTCTGGTGTGGCTCCGCCGGCAAAAGGGCGGTCACCTCCCAGGGGAAGTGTTGATGAAGCAGCGGAGAAAGAACGGTTGGATGGGTCGGATGGGCGCAGCCGCGGGTTGTGAATCGCGCCAGTGGTGGGGGGCACTTCGCCGGACAGCGTCTGCCAGGCTGCCCGTACCCCTGCCCAAAAGCTGCGGATATTGACTTGGGCGCCCTGGGCTTGGGTGCGTGCTCCTTCGATGGAGCGGTTGACCTGCTTCACCACTTGCCCAGCCCCTTTCACCCCTTCGTCGAGGCTGTCGGCAATCTCGCTCACTTCCAGGCTGGTCAGGCGCAGGGCCTCCAGCGTGGGCGGCAATTCCCGCAGCAGCGTGTCGAAAAAGCGCTCCACGCTCTGGGCAGCTCGACCCAGTTGAATGACGGCAGGTAGTAGGGTCAGGATCACTGCCAAAATGCCCACTGCTACCAGGCCTACCGAGAGGCCGAGCCAAAATACCGGGTCGTTCATCCCGCCGCCTCCTCCCCATCCCGAGCTTCTAGGTCAGCTTCTTCCCCGCCAAAGGGACGCGAGTTCTGGGCTTGGAGCAGCTCCCTTCGCTTCTGCAACATGGCTTCTTTGCCCACCGCCACTGCCTGCTGCAGCCGCAGCAGAGCCTCATCCAAACTGCGTTGGGCAGCGTCGAACAACTTTTCCGATTGATATTGCAGACTGCTGGTCACATCTTCTGCCACCTCTGGCAGGGCCTCTGCCGATTTCTTCAGCAGTCGCCGCGTCTCCCGTCCGCTGCGGGGAGCCAAGAGCAGGCCAATGGCGGTGCCCACAGCAGTTCCCAGCAACAGCCCACCAATAAACGCGCCAGTCCGGTTTTCAGCCATGCTTTGCCAGAGTTGAGTTGGATACGGGTGGCCCCGAAACCAGACTACCTTAAGATCTCGCGGGATCGGCGGGCTTGCCGCGCGCCGGGTCAACTGTTCCTAGAGAATCCGCAGGGGATCCACATCTATGCTGACGCGGATCCCTTGGGGGAGATGGCCAATGGCGGCCTGGATCTGCGCAGCCAGCTTCGGGCGATCCCAACCTTGGTCGGGAAGCTGCTTCAACAGGATCTGCCAGCGGTAGCGTCCGGCAACCCGCTCCACCTGAGCTGGCCCCGGCCCCAACACCTCTGCCGGGATCCCCTGTAGGCGTTCGGCCACCCGATGGCAGTAGCGCTCCAGGGCTTCCAGGCAGGTGCTGCTCAAGCGGATCAAAATCAAGGCTCGATGGGGAGGATAGCCCCCCTCTTGCCGTTGTTGCAGTTCTGCCCGCAAGAAGCCCTCGTAATCTTGGGCCAGTACCGCCCTCAAAATCGGGTGCTCCGGCAGATAGGTCTGGATAATCGCCTGTCCTGGCAGGGATCCCCGGCCCGAGCGCCCCGCCACCTGGGTGAGCAGTTGAAAGCTGCGCTCGCCGGCGCGATAGTCGGCTTGGTGCAACAGCCCATCGGCGGCCATCACGCCCACCAAGGTCACCTGGGGAATGTCCAACCCTTTGGTGAGCATTTGCGTGCCCACCAACACCTGGGCCTTGCCGCTGCGAAACTGCTCCAGCAAATCGCGATGGGATCCCTTGCGGCGGGTGGCGTCGCTGTCGTAGCGCAAAATCGAGAGCTGGGGCCAATGCTGGTGCAGCACTTCCACCACTTTTTGGGTGCCGGTGCCGAAGTGCTTCAGGTAGGGGGATCCACAGGCGGGGCAGCGCTGCGGATGGGGTTGGCGGGCGCCGCAGTAGTGGCAGCGCAGTTCCTGCCCGCCGAGATGGGCCAGATGAAAGGTGAGAGAAACATCACAATGCTCGCAGGTGAGGACAAACCCGCAGCTCCGGCACAAGACGAAGGTGCTGTGGCCGCGGCGGGGGACAAAGAGAATGGCCTGTTCCCCTCTGTCCAGCGTCTGCTGCAGGGCCTGGTGTAGACGGCGGCTGAGGATGCTGCGGTTGCCGGCTTGGAGCTCCTGGCGCATGTCCACCAGCTCCAGTTGGGGCAGGGTGGCCGGGATCCCAGCTTGGGGGATGCGCTGCGGCAGGGCCAGCCGGATCCACCGCTGCGGATCCTGCAGATGGGCGGCATAGGTTTCCACCGCTGGGGTTGCACTGCCCAGGACCAGGGGACAACCGGCCAGCTCGGCCCGCCACTCGGCCACCTGACGGGCGTGGTAGCAGGGCTGGGGCTGATCCTGCTTGAAGCTGTCGTCGTGCTCTTCGTCCAAGACGATCAGGCCCAGCTTGGACAAGGGGGCAAACACCGCCGAGCGGGTGCCGATCACCACTTGGGGGGTGGAGGACAGCATCTGCCGCCAGGTGTCGTAGCGCTCGCCTTCCGAGAGGCCGCTGTGGTAGGCCCACACCTGGGATCCCAGCCGCGCCCGAAACCGATCCATCAGTTGCGGGGTAAGGCCGATCTCGGGCACCAGCACCAGCGCCGACCGTCCTTGCTGCAGCACCTGGGCGATCACCTGCAGGTACACTTCCGTTTTCCCAGAACCGGTGACCCCGTGCAGTAAAAACCGCTGGAACCGGCCCAAAGCTTGCCGGATCGCCTCTACCGCCTGGGCCTGGGCGGCCGTCAAGGGCCTGGGCGGATCCCGCCACCCCGGCGGGCTGGCATCTCCCAGCCGCAGCAGTGGGCGCTCGTAGAGGTGGACACGGCCTTTGCGGGCCAACCCCTGCAGAACCGCTCGGCTCACTCCTGCCAGGCGCTCCCACTCGGCGAGCAGCAGCTCTCCCCCCTTCTGCTTGAGGATCTGCAGCGCCTTCTGCTGAGGGAGGCTCAGCCCCTCTGGGGAGTCGTCGGCCAGACTGGCGGCCAGCTGGGTTTTCACCCTGCCCCCCTGTTGCTCCTGCCAAAAGCTCTCCACCCAACCCCGTCGCTGCAGTTCCCGCAGGGCGAGGGCGGCAGTGGGCACCTGCTGTTGCACATAGCGCCAAGACAGCTCTCCCCCTTTGGCCTGAAGCAGCTGCAGCAGGGTTTGGGCAGCCGGCGAACATTCCTCCCCTTCGGCAGGGAGCCTGAGCAAGCGGACACGCCGCTGAGAACGGCTGAGCAAGCCGGGGGGCAATACCGTGCGCACCACCTGGGCCAGAGGGGTGAGGTAATAGTCGGCCACCCGCTGCAGCAGGGGCCAGAATTCTTTGGGCAGGATCCCTTTGGCCACCACCGCCTCGATCTCCCGCACCGACTGCGGATCCACCCCTGCCGGCAGCTCGGAGCGCCAACCCAAGGCCACTGCCCCCGCCATTTGCTGACCAAAGGGTACGCTGAGCAGGTCGCCCGCTTCTGGCGCGGATCCCTCTGGCACCCGATAGGTAAAGCAGCCCCCCAACTGGGGATGATCCACCCACACCTCCAGCCAGCGGGGAGGAACAGGCTGCAACACGGGATCCCTCACGGACGGGGCAGAAACCTCGGCAGATCGACCGCCCGCTTGCTTGCCCGAGACGGTAGAGGTTGGGCCAGGGGCTGAATTGTAGGCTTGGCAGCAGGGGTTGGAGACAGAGCCTGGCCAAGGGACTCTGTTCGCGTGAGGGCGCTGGAGGTATCGGCCCGAGGTGGGACATCCAAGCCTTTGCGTTCCAAAGCCGCCTTCAAGCTCAGCACATGCATCTGCTGCTGCTCGTATTTTTCTCGGAGAGAGCGGTTTTCTTCCCACAGGGCAGCACGCTCCCCTTGCAGGGCTTTGATCTGCTCTGCTTGCTTCTCCAGTTGCGTGGACAAGGTTGCAATTTCTTCTTGCAGATGGAGAATGGTTGCCTGCGCAGAGCGCAACTGTGGCTGCCAGTCGGGTTGGGCGGCCAACTGCTCCAAGGCAGCCTGCAACTGCCGCTCCATGGCGGAGAGATGCTGCTGGGCTTGGGCGTACTGTTCCTGCAGATGGCGGTGCTCTTGCTGCCAACGGGTAACTTCCGCCTGGGCTTGAGAGAGGGCCACTTGCAGCGCTTCGGCCTGGGCCTGCCACTGCTGTTGAAGCTGTTGCTGCGCCAGGGATCCCTGGCGCAGATGCTCCTGCTGAGCTTGCAAAGCCGCCAATTGAGCTTGGGCTTCGGCCAGGGCTGCTTCTAGCTCTTGCCGTTGTTCCCGCCAGCGCTGCTCGGCCTCGGCTTCCGTCTCGGCATAGCCCGCCAAACGGGCCTCGAGGTGTTCCCGTTGCTCCTGCCAGGCTGCCTGTTGGTCGCTGTACAAAGCTCGCAGGCTGCTCAGCTCCGCCTGAGTTTCGGCAATTTGAGTGCGGGCCAGAGAAAGCTCTGCCTTAAAGCGTTGCAGCATTTCCACCCGCTTTTCCGCCACATCCTGGGCTTCCAGCAGAGAGGCCTGCAGCTCCTGCTGGCGCTGTTCCCATTGACGGCGCTCCTGAGCGTGGGCCAAGCGTAGCTGCTCAATCTGCTCCTGCAGGGCCTCGATATCCTGCCGCTGCCGTTCATTTAAGCGTTGCCGAGCAGCAAGCTGAGCTTCCTGATCCGAGATCTGGACTTTCTGAGCCGCCAAAGTCTGCTGCAACTGTTGCAAGAGATGCTCCCGCTCCTGCAGCGCCTTCTCTTGTTCGGCCACCTTCTGGTGCAAAGCCTGCAGTTGTTCCTGAAGAACTCGCCGCTCTTGGAGCTCGGCTTCGGCTTTGAGCAGACGGCTCTCCAAGGGCTGTTGCTGCCTCAGGGCCAAATGGCGCTCCGTGCTGGGATCCGGTTCGGATGCTGAACAGCCCGCATGAGTCTCTGAAAGGATGGGATCCGAGTCACCTGAAGAGGGAGCACGCATAGATTGAAGGAGAGATGAAGAAGCGGGAGCAAATGATAAAGTTCCCTGCAGTATAGAGAGATTTTTGGGCGGGTTCAAGCCAGAAGGGTGATCTTGTAAAATCTCCTGCTGCTCCGCACGGCGCGGAGTGCTATCGGCCTGTTTTGGCCGCGCTCTTGCTTCTGAGGTTCCCAAATCCCCGGACTGGGCAGAAGGGCTTGGCTTACTTTTTTTCGGCCGCGAGGCTCGATCCCGACCGGAAGAGGTCTCCCCTTGCTTGGGCGTGCTCTGAGAGTCTGCCACCTTGCCCCCTTTCATCACCCACACCACCCACCATCGCCATCACGGACAGATGGCCCCACCATTCTAAACTGAGTCTAAATCTAAATCGACTCGGTCTCAATCCAAGCGTCTCTGCTGAGTGTAGAGGAGTCCCGCCCGTGCTCGGAGCTCCTGGCAGACGCAGGTCGGCCTCATCGTTGCAGGGGCAAATGCGAGGACTCGCTTCCACTGGCCCGAACAGGGCAGCCAGCGAGCCTGCGGAAAACCGTCTTATCTTTGTCCTTCATTTTGCGATACTGCTAGGGGTGATGTTGAGAATGACCGCACGATGGCGATGCAAAATGGAGCCAGGGATCCGCTTCAACTTCCTCAACGGCAGACAAACTCGGCGGGATCCCAGTTGTGCCTTGCCTGTTCTGCTCCCTGTGGCCTACTGTTGAGCCTGCTCTGGGTTGTCCCTGCTCTTGCTCAGCCGGAATCTCCCAGCTCTGCTGCCTTTGCTCTGCCCAACAGCCGCGAAATCCTCACCCCCCCACCCCCCCCCACCCTATCGATTCCCTCCAACCCTGCTGACCCTACCCCTGCGGCTGACCTGGCTTTGCAGGGGGCTTCCAAGGCTGAAGAATTGGTGGTGCCCCAATCCCCCTTGCAGGTGCGCATCGAGCGAAGGGAGGGCTTGTCTTTGGAAGAAGCTCTGGAGATCGCCGTTGCCCAGAACCCGGCTGTGCAGCAGGCCAGACTGACTGTCGAGCGGGCCGAGGCCGGGGTAGCTCTAGCTCAAGCTGCCTTTGCTCCCACCCTCTCCAGCCGTGCCAACTACCAGTACAGTGAGGCTCCCTCTCCTGGTGGTGGGCCAAGGCGCGAATCCCACACCCTCTCGGCCAGTGTGGTGCGGGTGGAGTATACCGCCTTTGACAGTGGCCTTAGGGAGCAAAACCTGAAGCTGGCCCAAGAAGCGCTGCGCATCGCCCAACTGCAGCTGGAGCAAACGCTGCAGACGGTCAAACAAGCTGTGGCCAATGCCTACTACGATCTGCAAAGCGCAGATGCCAGGGTTGCCATCAGCCAAGCTGCCGTCGAAAGTTCCGAAGCCACCCTGCGGGATGCTCAAGCCCGAGAACGGGCCGGGCTGGGTACCCGCTTTGAGATTCTCCAGGCAGAGACGGAATTGGCCAACAATCGACAAACCTTGCTGGCGGCTCAAAACACCCAGCAACTGAATCGCCGCCGCCTGGCCGAACTGCTGAATTTTCCCAGCCCCACCGACGTGTTGGCCAGCGACCGCATTGAGCCGATGGGGGAGTGGGATCTCAGCCT
Organism: Synechococcus sp. R5-13; assembly: GCF_047462015.1. Classification (NCBI taxonomy): domain Bacteria; kingdom Bacillati; phylum Cyanobacteriota; class Cyanophyceae; order Synechococcales; family Synechococcaceae; genus Synechococcus; species Synechococcus sp. R5-13. The sequence goes on from NZ_JANSIL010000068.1 coordinate 25,221, forward strand.
GGAAGAGACCATCATTGCTGCCTTTGCCCAACGACAGGAATTGGAGCGCCGACGCCGAGAATTGGAGCAGGCCCAAAGCCGTGTGCGCCTAGCACAGGCCCGCAATGGCCCCCGAATTGGCTTATTCGCCAGCCTCGATGCCGTTAACGATTTCAACGCCAGCCGCGATAGCTTTGATGTTGGCTATTCGGTGGGAGCCAATTTCAGCTTGACTTGGTTTGATGGAGGAGAAGCGGCTGCCCAAGCCCGCCAAGCCCAGATCGATGGACAGGTGGCCGTGAGCAACTTCGTCGGCACCCGCAATGAAATCCAGCGGGGGGTGGAAGAAGCCTTCCTGACCCTCAGCTCCAGCCGCGAACAGATCGACTCGGCCAAAGTGGCAATTGCCTCAGCAGAAGAGAGCCTGCGCTTGGCCCGGCTGCGCCTGCAAGCGGGGGTGGGCACCCAAACGGAGGTGATCAATGCTGAAGCTGCCCTCACCACTGCCCGTGGCAACCTTTCCAATGCTGTAATCGCCTACAATCGCGCCCTGGTACAACTGAAACGGGCCATTGGCAGCCTTTGACTTGAGCCTTTCTCCCTCACTCCCAGCCCTTCTTCCAAAAGGAGAGGGGTGCTATGGATACCGCGACGAAACAGTTCTATTCCAACTTGAGCTGTTGTGACATACTCCCGCACTCATGCTGATGCAAAGCGCTCCGCGCCGCTAGCGCGAAAAGGACATTTCCTGCGCTTGAGGACTACGTCCCGCTGACGCGAAAAGAACGGGATGCCCCACCGCCCTGTGCTTGATGTTGATGGCCGCATGGTGGT
>NZ_JANSIL010000069.1:0-33628 GCF_047462015.1 Synechococcus sp. R5-13
TCAAAGCGCATTCCTCCCGGCACTGACCCTACGGGTACAGTGCGGGGCTCCTGCGATTTCTAGCTGAATCTATTTGAGAGAGATAGTCTCCTCTGCCATGCGCTGCCCCAGACGACCACCCCCAACCCCTCTTCCACCCTGGGAGAGGAAATGCCTGCTCTAGGGGATCCGGGTCCGCAACAGTTCAAGTGGGCTAATGGGGGATCCCCCTCGAGAGGGGAGAGACTCAGCTCAGCAATATCCGTGCCTAGTCAAAGTAGAGGGCTATTGTTAAGGAATCTAAAGTAAAGTTGAGCTTTTGATATCACTGTTGCCGTCTTGTTACCGAAAGCGCTATCGTCTAAGCATCAAAGCTTTTTTCAAAGCTGCTTTATGGGCCCTGGAGGAGCGACCCCTCTGGGGCTTCTTCCATCCGGCTGCAGCTGAGAGGGCAAGGGATGGCTTTATGGGGTAGGGATCACTCCTCGGCGGACGGCAGGCCCCAGGGCGTGGCTACCGATGTCAGAACGGTAGTAGGCCTTGGGAAACTGCACTTGCTCCACAGCTGCGTAGGCTTGGCGCAGGGCCTCGGATAGGGTTGCCCCTTGGCCGGTAAGACAGAGAACGCGCCCGCCATCGCTCAGGAGCTGCTTGCCTGCCTGGCGGGTACCCGCATGAAACACCAACGCCCCCGTGGTGGCAGCTGCATCCAAGCCGGAGACGGGGATCCCTCGCTCGTAGGTATCGGGATAGCCTGGGGCTGCCATCACCACGCAGGCGGCATAGCCGGGTTTCCATTTGAGCTGGATTTGGGCCAGCCGTCCTTCTATACAGGCCAGCAGCACCTCGTCCAAAGGGTTTTCCAGCAAGGGCAGGATGACCTGAGCTTCGGGATCCCCAAAGCGGCAGTTGTACTCCAACACGTAGGGATCCCCACTGGGCGTGATCATCAAACCGGCATAGATCACCCCCTGGTAGCGGATGCCCCGCCGTTGCAAAGCCTCCAGGGTGGGATCCAGGATCTGGGTTTGGATGCGGGCCAACCCTTCTGGAGTGACCAGGTGATCCGCAGGGGCATGAGCTCCCATGCCGCCGGTGTTGGGGCCAGTATCGCCCTCGCCAAGGCGCTTGTAGTCCTGGGCAGGTGGCAGCAGCACACAGATCTGGCCATCGGTTAGAGCCAAAACCGACACCTCCTGGCCGGGGATAAACTCCTCGATCAGCACCTGATCGCCCGGCTTGGCCAGGGCTGCTTCCAGAGCTTGCACGGCTTCTTCCCGGTTTTGGGCAACGGTTACCCCCTTGCCGGCAGCCAGTCCGTCTTTTTTGATGACCACTGGGAAACTCTGGGAGTCGAGATAGGCCACAGCGGCAGATAGCTCAGCAAAGCCGGTAGCGCGAGCAGTCGGGATCCCCGCCTCTTGCATCAATTGCTTAGCCCAGAGTTTGCTTCCTTCCAGTTGGGCAGCGGCGCGGCTAGGCCCGAAAATGGGCAACCCTGCTGCCTGGAAGGCGTCCACGATCCCCTGCACCAAGGGCAGCTCTGGCCCTACCACCGTCAGGCGGATCCCTTGTACGGTAGCAAACCGCACCAGGCCTTCAATGTCGGTAGCCGCCAAAGCCACGGATTGACAGCGGGGCAGCTGCTGCATGCCGCCGTTGCCGGGGGCACAGTAGATCCGAGTAACCTGGGGAGACTGCAACAGCTTCCAGGCCAGAGCGTGTTCTCGCCCCCCAGATCCGATGACCAGAGCCTGCATGGTGTGCTATTCCGCTGTTTCTAAACCCAGCTTGCCTGTTTTCCGAACATCCCCCATTAGACCATGTTCTTGTACCATTTCTGGGGTGTTGGCGCACTCCGGTCAGTGGACGGCGAGAGAACGGCCCCGCCAAGTCCAGTTGCGGCCGGTGGTGGTGCGGATGGCCGAAGCCAAGATGATGGCCGCTGTCGCCCAACCCCCCACTGCCGTTAGCCACCAGTAGCAGAGGGGCAGATGCGCCCAATGCCGGAGCAGAAGCCGGATGGCTAATTGGGCCAGGATCCCTGCCAAGCTGGCCAACAGCACCTCCAGGGATCCCGTAGCCCCAGCCAGGATCACCCCCAACCAGGGCAAGCTGCAGATCCCCAAGACCGTACCCATTGCCAACACCGCCAAGGCCCAGTTGCGCTCCAGGCCCAGGAACCAGTTTTTGGTCCACCCTTCCCAAAGGGCAGCCCCGTTGGCATACATGCGGCTGCGCACCCGCGGCCCTCCCAGGCAAATTTGCAGGCCCAACCCCTGGGCTTTGATCCGTTGCCCCAGGGCCACATCCTCGATCACCACATCGGCCACTCCGGCATGCCCGCCAACTTGCTCGTAGGCAGAGCGGCGAAACAGCAGGAAGGGACCAAAGGCAAAGGCTTTGGGGTTGTCGGGATCGTTCACGGCGGCAAAGTTGTAACCCACCGCCAGGATGGTCATCATGATGGGTTGCACCAGCCACTCCGCTAGGCAACCGCACACCAATTGCGGCCCTACACTCACCAAGCCGCTGCCGCTTGCCAGCAAATGTCCTAAGGCCGCTTCAATGGCACCGGATCCCAGCCGCACGTCGCAATCCAGAAACAGCAAGTAGTCGGCTTCTACGCGGGCGACGGCTTGGGCACAGGCCCAGGTTTTGCCCACCCACCTTTGGCCTTTGGGACGGGGATCCCCCTTGAGCAGGTGTAGGCGCGGATCTTGCCGTTCGGCAGCCAGGGCTTGGGCCAGCTCCCAAGTGGCATCCGTGGATTCATCGTCCACCAACCACACCTGTAAAGGGGCAGAGGTGCTGTCCAGAATGCTGCTCAGGCAGCCCATCACGTTCTCGGCCTCGTTGTAGGCGGGCACGATCACCGCCAGCCGCTCCATCCCGGCCGCGATTTCCCCTGCCTGTTCCGCCGGGGGATCCCTCAGCCAGGGGGAAGCCCGCAACGCTCGCCTCAGTTGCAGAGCCACTAGGGCAATCGCCAAAGCTGTTAAGGACAATACCCCCGTTAGGATTTCTCGGATCCCCACTCCTGCTTCCCTCGTTGTTTAGATGTTTGTTTAGATGTGCTCAGGAACAGATTCCCACCTCTAATGCTCTAGCTCTGGGATGGCCCAATGATTTTCTAGGCAGACAAAACCCCCTCTACGATATCGCCATAGGGCCGGGGAAAGATTAGCCAGACCTGGCGCTGGGTTTCCACCAAGGCACGCACCAAAGGGGAAAGATGGGCAATTTCTTCATAGCCACGCTCGGTTTTGAGCTGGATCCCTTGGTCATAAAAGCTATAGCCCTGGACATGGGCAGAGCGGATGCCCAAATAGCTTTCAGGATCCAGCCCATCCCGCAGCATTTTGGCCTGCACAGCAGCCACCAGGGTTTGGCGTTGTTCCTCAGACAACTGGGTAATGTTGCGGGCCTTGAACAAATCCCGCTCCAAGTAGCGCCGCGACAGATCCGCCAAGATGGGATCCTTCCCCGACATGGCCCAGAGGCGCATGGGGTAGCTGAAGATGATATCGTCGGCAGCCAAGTAGAGGGGGAGCGGCAACTCAAAGGGATCCCCTTTTTGGGCCGCCAGCGAAGCCCAGCACCAAGCGCTGAGGATGGGATCCAGCTCAATCTCCCCCCTTTGCAGGAGCGCCTCTGCCCGCCTGAATAGCCGCTCCAAGATAAAACGGGCACAGAGGCTCTTGGGGTGCTGGTACACCTGGGTGTACATGAAATAGCGCACCACCAGGTAGTGCTCGATGGCCCCCAGGCCTTTGCGGGCGGGGATGGACAGGGATCCCGTCTCCGGGTCATAATCCAGCACCGTTAGGATGCGATCCAAGTCCAGGTGGCCGTATTGGGCACCCGTGAGCAGGCTATCCCGCATCAGGTAATCGAAGCGGTCGCAGTCCAGTTGGCTGGAGATGAGTTGCCCCACCAGCGGCAGGGGAAACTGCTTCTGCAGCACTTGCTGCATCTGGGCCGGCAGTTGGGAATCAAACTCCGCCAGCAGCGTCCTCACCTGGGGATCCTCCCGGAGAATGCGGGCCGTCCAAACCTCGTGCCGGCAGCCGAAGATCTCTTCCCCGGCATGGCTAAAAGGGGCATGGCCAATGTCGTGCAGCAGAGCCGAGGCCAAGGTTACCGCCCGATAGGGACGCAGCTCCGGGTGGCGATGGGCCAATTTGTCGAACAGCCGCCGCGTTACCTGCAGCACCCCCACCGAATGGGTAAAGCGGGATCCCTCTGCCCCGTGGAAGGTAAAAAAGGCCGTGTCCAACTGGCGAATGCGGCGCAGCCGCTGAAAGGCCGGTGTATCGATCAGGCGAATGAGCAGAGCCTCAACCGCGTCCCCTCCATTCAGGCTGATGGCGCCATGCAGGGGATCGTGGTAGGTGCGGGACTTGCAAAACCGTAGCGGCATACTCCCACCATACCTCGCCAATTTTGGGATCCTTGGCTAGCCTGTCTGGGGGTGCTTCCCGCCTCGCCCTATCTATGCCCGCTTTCCCATGCCTCTCTCTGCAAAGGATGCCAGCACCCGAACCCCAGAAAACTCGACTCCAAGACAACAAGACAGCTGGGTGTTCCTCCTCTCCCTGCTGATTTTGATACTCAGTTTGGGGCTAACCGGCTGCTCTGCCAGTTCTGGATCCCCTGTTGTGCCCAGCCCACCCACCCTCACCCGCTACGTTGCCCTGGGAGCCAGCGATGCCGTTGGCTACAACGCCTCCATTTCCTGTGATGGCCCAGCCAACGCCGCCGGCACTCGACCCCAGCGCTCAGAGCCCCTGGACTGCCCCAATGGAACGGGCTATGTGCCCCGCCTGGCTCGCTTGCTGCCCGGCCCAGTGGAGCTTATCAACCTGGGCCGTTCGGGAGCGGTGCTCAGCCCCGCCATGCAAGCCCTGAGGCAGGGGATCCCGGCCAATTTGCTGCAGGATCAAGTGCCGCGCCTTCCCCCCGATGCCACCCTGATCACCATTTGGGTGGGCGGAAACGATACCAACGCCATCGCTCTGGCGGCGGCTCAACGGGCTCTCCAAGGTGAGGATCCCTTGCCCTTCGTCGATCAGCAGATCCGACAATTCGCCGCCGATTACCAAACCCTGCTGCAAGCGGTGCGTGCCCGTGCCCCTCAAGCTCGCCTGGCGGTGGCCAACCTGCCCAACTTCGCCCTGATTCCTCTGGGTCAGCAGCAACCCAGCAGCGTGCGCCAACTGCTCTCCCTGATCTCGGTTGGCCTCACGCAACGGGCCATCAACCCCTTAAGCCAACAGGGGATCCCAGTGGTGGACTTGCTCTGCGATCCCCGCTCCTACCGACGCGAGTCCTTCTTTCCCGGCCCGCTGGCCGACGGCTTTCACCCCAACGACCGGGGCTACGCCGATTTGGCCGATGCCTTCTTGAGCGCCCTTCGGCAACCGCTCCCTCCCCAAACCCGCTGCCCTCCCTTTAGCGAGGTGGGATCCCTGCAACCAGATGCGGCGGCAGAGTCTGCCCTCCGCAGTTTTCTCACGGATGAATACAAGCCGGCACAATAGAAGGATCCCTGCGCTCGGCAAGGGATCCCAAAGGCGCTTAGACGATCCAGCCACGGAGAACGGGCCAGTTTTAGGAAGCAGCTACCGCTGCCGAGGAACGCCGCCGCCGGCCCAGAGCACCCGCTACCGGCTCCGGTTGGGTTTCCACACTCAGGGAAGACACAGACTCCTCTTCAGGAGATTGCACAAAAACCGCCACCGTGGGCCTGCCGGGCAATTGTTCTCGCAAGAAACGGCGCACCACCCGCTCCACTTCGCCCTTGAGGCCGGCCCAGTCGATGTCCAGGCTGCCCCGCTCCAGCGAGCGAGCAAATTGGGGCCACGCTTGCCGAAGGGTGTTCTCCAGAAGGGGTTTCAGGTCGGATCCCTTGAGTTGGTTCCCTTCCCCCGCCAAGCCAAAGGTTTGCACCTGCGGGGTGCAGAGCAACTGGCCGCTGCCGTCCAGGCTGATCACCACCGTCACCATGCCATCTTTGGCGATCTGCTGCCGCTCCTGCATCATCTCATCCATCACCACTCCATCGTGGGAAGCGGCGATCATCTGCAGGCCAGAGGGGACGCGGCCCGTGATGGCAATGCGCTCCCGGTTCACCTCCACCACATCGCCGTTGTCGATGATTACAATGTTTTCCCGCGGGATCCCCATGCTCATGGCGGTTTCGGCGTGCTTGACCAGCATGCGGTATTCCCCGTGGGTGGGAACGAAGAACTTGGGGCGGGTGAGGGCAATCATCAGCTTCTGGTCTTCCTGGCAGCCGTGGCCGGAAACGTGCAGGCCCTTGTCTTTGCCGTAAATGACATTGGCTCCCAGCTCCATCAGCTTGTCGATGACCCGCGAGACCGCGATGGTGTTGCCAGGGATCGGGTTGGCCGACCACACCACCGTGTCTCCTGGCTTGATTTGCAACTGCGGGTGCTCACCGTTGGCGATGCGGGTAAGAGCAGCCAGCGGTTCTCCCTGGGATCCGGTGGTGAGGATGATCACCCGGTCATCCGGCAGGCTGTTGATCACATGCATTGGCTGCAGCGTCTCGTCCTTGCAGCGGATGTAGCCCAAGCGCCGCGCATGAGCCACCACGTTTAGCATGGAGCGGCCCACCAGAGACACCACCCGACCCTGCTGTTCGGCAATCTGCAGCACCAAGTTGAGACGATGCACCGAAGAAGCAAAGGTGGTGATGATCACCCGTCCCTTGGCTCCGGCAATGGCCTTGGTGAGACCGGGCACCACTGAGGCTTCAGAGGGGGTGAACCCCGGCACTTCAGCGTTGGTGGAGTCGCTGATCAGGCAGAGCACTCCCTTTTCCCCATGTTCGGCCAACCGCTGCAGGTCGAAGTACTCCCCATCCACGGGGGTATGGTCGATCTTAAAGTCGCCGGTCTGAATAATGACGCCCACAGGCGTGTGCAGAGCCACCGTAAAGCTATCGGCAAAAGAGTGGGTGTTGCGAATGAATTCGGCAAAAAAGTGCTTACTCAAGGGAACGATTTCACGGGGGCCAACAGGACGCAGCTCTGTGCGGTTGAGCAGGCCCACTTCCCGCAATTTCTCTTCCAGCAGCGCCAGCGCCAATCTGGGGCCGTAGATGACCGGAATATCGAACTCCCGCAGGTGATACGGGATGCCACCGATGTGATCTTCGTGGCCGTGGGTAACCACCATCCCCCGCACTTTGTCGCGGTTTTGCTTGATGTAGGTCATGTCCGGCAGCACGATGTTAATGCCGTGCATGCTCTCATCGGGAAAAGCCAAACCGGCATCCAAGAGGATGATGTCATCCTCGTAGCGGAAGGCCCATGTGTTTTTGCCGATCTCCCGTTCGCCGCCCAGCGGAATCATCTGAACGGAAGAGGTGGATTGTGGGATCACAGAACGAGAAGCAACTGAAGAACGTGGTGTTGGCATATGGGTTTAGATCCTCAACAGTAAAAAAACAAAAACAGAAATGGGCACAAGCTATCCCCGACAAATGTGGGCGAAAGCCGCAACTCATCCATTTCCCAGGCCGGGGAAGAGCTTTTCAGGGAAAAAGCTACCTACCCACAGGTCAAACGCCACAAAAGAGCCCCTTGCAAACCCCTGAAAACCGTGGTCATGGCAGAAGCAAAGCCTAAAAATGCAATCATGAAACTTTCGTCGCCATTTGTTCGGATCCCTTCGATTCAGCCAGTAGGCCCATCTCTTCAAGCACCTGTCGCAAAACCTGCAGAGAACTGGGCTGTAGAGGCGCTAGGGGAAGGCGCGCCCGACCCACTCGCCAACCCTGCATCTCCAATGCGGCCTTAATCGGAACTGGGTTGGTCTCGATGAATAAAACCTTGAACAACGGAAACAGGCGCAGGTGGTGGGCCAAAGCTTGATCGTGTTGCCCCCTGATGTAGCTCTGGATCAACTCCTGCAACTGCAACCCAACCAGGTGGCTGGCTACACTGACCACACCGCTGCCTCCCAAAGTTAGGAGCGGCAACGTCAGAGAGTCATCCCCTGAATAGATGGCGAAACGCGAGGGAGTGAGTCGCCGAATTTCCGAAGCTACATCCATCATACCACTGGCTTCTTTGATGGCGACAACCGTTTCCAATTCTGCTAATTGGGCTACAGTCTCCGGCTGTAAACTGGCCCCTGTCCGACTGGGAATGTTGTAGAGCAAGATGGGCAGGTCACTGGCTTGGGCGATGGCCTTGAAGTGCTCATAAAGGCCGGCCTGGGTAGGCTTGTTGTAGTAGGGCACCACCTGCAGAGAGCCATCCAAACCGAGTTGAGCGGCCTTTTTTGTGGCTTCAATGGCCTCACGGGTGGAGTTGGATCCCGTCCCGGCGATCACCTTAGCCCGACCGGCCACGGCATCTCGCACCACGCGGAACAGCTCATACTCCTCTTGCCAGGTTAGGGTGGGAGATTCGCCTGTGGTGCCACAGACCACCAAGCCGTCACTGCCGTGGGTTGCCAAGTAATCGGCCAAACGAGCGGCCTCATCGTAGTTAAGCTCCCCCTCATCAGTAAAGGGGGTAACCATGGCCGTCAGCACTCGACCGAAGTTCACCGATTGCTTCTCCCCATCAACCACACCAATCCGACGATTAACCGGGCGACCCAGATGAGACCAGTTTGTTTTTCCATCATACCTGCCTTTGCGTTAGGGATCCCGCTTGCCTGCCCTGCCAAGGCCCAGTTTGTGCCTCACCCGGTTGCCACAGGCTGGATAAAAGGGAGATAACAAAGAAGACAGACCGTTTGAACACGGAATGTATAGCCATTTGCCAATCCTGCCCCTACCTTTGGGGGGAGCAGCCTTTCTACCGACACTTGAGGATCCCTATGGACGCCCTAACTGCCCTGAAAGAGCGCATTTCCGCCGACAAATTGGATCCCAGCCGCCGTTTATCGGAAGCGGAGATCCGAGAGCTGGTGGCTTATGCTACGGAAGCTCCTTCTTCCTTCAACATTCAGCACTGGCGGTTTGTTGCGGTCACCGACCCGGAAGACAAAGAGCGCCTCAAATCTCTGGCCTACAACCAACAGAAGGTGGCGGATGCATCGGTGGTGTTTATCATCCTGGGGGATCTGCGGGGGTATGAGAAACTGCCTGAAATTGTGCAAAGAAGCGTTGCTGCCGGGATCCTCCCCCCCGAAAAAGCGGAAGGCTGGGTGAACATGGCCCAGGCAACCTATCTCCACAATCCCACCTTGGCGCGGGATGAAGCGATTCGCTCTGGGGCGATGGCTGCCATGGCGCTGATGATCGCGGCTCAGGCCAAGGGTTTGGTGAGCGGGCCGATGATCGGCTTTGATCCGGAAGGGGTAAAGCGGGAGTTCGGCATTGCCGACCGCTACGTGCCGGTGATGCTGCTGGCGGTTGGATATGCGGCAGCGGGTAACCTGCCGCGCAAGCCTCGCTTGGGGGTGGATGAAGTTCTGGCCTTTGGGCGAGGGCGGGAGTTTTAGCCCTAGGCTCAGGTGGGATCCCTGTCGCCCTCTCCTGGGCTCCTACCGGCATCAAGCCTTGAGAAAATGAACCAGCTGTTGCAAGCGATCCCAAGCGGCACCCCTGGCGAGAATCTCGCGAGCTTGGGCGATCCCGGCTCTCCAATCGGGGGCCACTCCGGCCACCTGCAGGGCCAAAGCAGCATTCAAGGCCACCACATCCTGCTGGGCAGGCGTCCCGGATCCCTGGAGAACTTGGGCGAGGATGGCAGCATTTTCCTGCAGATCTCCCCCTTTTAAGGCGTGGGTGGGTGCTGCAGTGAGGTCATAGTCGCGCGGGTTCAAGACTTCCGTCCGCACCGACCCGCCGCAAAGGACGCCCAAATCCGTGGGCTGATCCAGCCCGGCCTCGTCGAGACCTTCGCGGCTGTGCAACACAATGGCCCCTTCCCGTCCCAACAGGCGCAGGGCCTCTGCCATTACCGGCACCAGCTCCTGGGCGTAAACCCCGATCACCTGGCGGTTGGGATAGAGGGGGTTGACCAAGGGCCCCAACAGGTTGAAAATGGTGCGAACCTTGAGGGCCCGCCGATAGGGGATCACCGCCCGCATGGCCGGGTGCCACTGGGGAGCAAACAAAAAGGTGATGCCCACTTCCGCCACAGCCGCCCGCACCCGCTCTGGCTCAGCCCCCAAGTTCACCCCCAGGGCCTCCAGCACATCCGCCGAGCCGACCTTGCCAGAGGCGGAACGGTTGCCATGTTTAACCACCGGGATCCCGGCTGCACTGACCACAAAGGCCACCGCCGTGGAAATGTTAAAAGTGCCGGCCCCATCGCCGCCGGTGCCACAGGTATCCACCAGGAGAGGCAAGTCCAGCGGGGATCCCAGCGAAGCCCGCTGTAGCACTCGTGCCATGCCGGCCAGTTCACCGGCGCTCACACCCTTGGCTTGCAGGGCCGCCAGAATCGCCCCCGACACCACATCTGGCACTTGGTTCTGGAGCCAACCGTTCATTAACTGTTCAGCTTGGGCTTCGCTGAGAGATTGCCGATCCAGCAACTGCCCCAAAAGCTGTGGCCAAAGGTCAGCCGTTTCCGTCATGGGTCGGGATCCTGGGTGTCAGCGGGTACTTATAGTAGCGTATCCCGCCTCTGGGTCACTTGCCTCGTGCAGGTCGGGCCATGCTGAGGGTTAGCTAATCCGCCCAGAAGCTCCGCCCTCCTTATTGCTACGCAACGCGACGCAACCACTTTAGCGGCGCGGAGCGCTATGCCTCAGCGTAAGGGTCGGGATGAAAGGCGGTCTTTGTTCTATAATCAACCTGGCTGTACAAAACGGCTTTGCCGGAATCTGGTACAGCTACGCGGTGGGACATTCCGTGTCTGCTCGCTGAGGGTTCTTGTGATAGCTCCCCGTTGAAGCGAGAAGCGCACACTCTTTCGCTTTAGCAGCGCGGAGTGCTTTGCGTCAGCATGAGTGCGGGAGTATGTCACCATAGTGGGTTTGACCTGAGCCGTTTCCGGCCCTAGCAGGGTGCGCTCCATTCTTCTCTTCCCTCCCGGAGGTTGTGATGAACCCTCCAACTAACCCAAGGGCTTGCAGCCCGCTTGCACGAGCGGGAGCCTTTGCCCCCATCCATGTTGTGGGCGGGGGGTTGGCGGGGACAGAAGCTGCTTGGCAAATTGCCCAGGCAGGGTTGCCTGTCATCCTTTCGGAGATGCGCCCCGTGCGTCAGAGCCCGGCCCATCACACCGATCAGTTGGGGGAGCTGGTGTGCAGCAACTCCTTTGGGGCTGCAGCCAGCGATCGGGCGGCAGGGCTACTCAAGGAAGAACTGCGACAACTGGGATCCCTGGTGATCGCGACGGCGGATTGCCATGCAGTGCCGGCAGGAGGGGCATTGGCAGTGGATCGGGCCCGCTTCAGCCAGGCTCTCACGGAAGCCATTCAAAACCATCCCCGCATCACCCTGCGTCGGGAGGAGGTGACGGAGATCCCGGAGGGCATTGCCGTCCTCTGTACCGGCCCTCTGACCAGCGATCCCCTGGCCAAGGCACTGCAAGCCTTTACGGGCCTGGAGTACCTGAGCTTTTTTGATGCGTCTAGCCCCATTGTTACCGGGGATTCGTTGAACCGAGCGGTGGTGTTTCAGGCTTCCCGCTACGACAAGGGGGAAGCAGCCTATCTCAACTGCCCCATGACGGAAGCGGAGTACGAACGGTTTTGGCGGGCGCTGGTGGAGGCGGAGCAGGCGCCCCTCAAGGATTTTGAACGGGAGGAGCGCAAGTTTTTCGAGGGCTGCTTGCCGATTGAAGAAATGGCGCGCCGTGGCAAAGACACCCTCTGTTTCGGCCCCTTGAAGCCGGTGGGGCTGGTGGATCCGCGCACGGGATCCCGTCCTTACGCGGTGGTGCAGTTGCGGCAAGAGGACAAAGCAGGGCAGCTGTGGAACTTGGTGGGCTTTCAAACCAACTTGAAATGGGGAGAACAGCAGCGGGTCTTTCGCCTCATCCCCGGCCTGGAACAGGCGGAGTTTGTCCGCTTTGGGGTGATGCACCGCAATACATTTTTGAATTCGCCCCAGCTTCTGTGGCCGACCTTGCAATTTCGTCGCCGACCCACGCTGTTTGCCGCCGGCCAGTTGGTGGGCACCGAGGGCTATGCCTGCGCGGTGGCAGGGGGATGGTTGGCCGGACAGAACGCCGCCCGCCTGGCTCTGGGGTTGCCCTTGATCACGCTGCCCCCCGAGACGATGATGGGATCCCTGTTTCAGTTCATCAGCAGCGCCGATCCCAGGCACTTTCAGCCGATGCCGGCCAATTTTGGGCTGTTGCCGGATTTGGAGGGGCGCCAGCTTCGCAACAAGCAGGAGCGCTATGGCCGTTACCGGGATCGGGCTTTGGCTGCTCTGAAAACGACTGGGTTGGTGCGCCAAGTGCAAACTGCCTAGGGGAGCTTGGAGCGTGTTCCCGACCATTGCGATCCAAGTCAAAGTCGAGATTGAGCGTTATCGTCATTTGAAACTAGATTGAGACACTTCCTAGGCGTTTCGCGACCGCCCCCAGCCCCTCTCCCTCTGGGGGAGGAGAGTCGGGAAGCAATGCCACAGAAATATTTAGAAATGTTTCATTCCTATGCCGCGGTAGCAGATCCCAAAACGAGCTGTCAAAAGCTGGGCAAACCTGTTGGCTACCTTCCCTCTTTCCGCTGCTCACAAGACAAAAGGGCGCGCATGGACTCCAACAGTTGGGGTGCCCTCTGGGTTAGGTCTTGATAGAGGCAAATTTGCTGTTGGCAGCGGGCCAGGTTATGGGCTTTGCGGCTGGGGTAGCGCTGGGGATCCCAATTCCAGTAAGCGTCTTCAAACCAATCCTGCAAAAAGCGCATCCCCAATTCCAGGGTAATCAGTTGGATCCCTTGGAGAAGGAGTTCCGGTTGTAGGGCGTGCAAGTTCCCGGTTTGGGCATAGCCCCGCAACCCGGCCAGGATCGCCTCTGGCTGAAGGGTATTTCCTCGTTTGCCCCAGGAGCGCAGGGCATCCCCCAATTCAACATAGAGATTGTGATACATAAAGGTGTCCAGATCCACCAGGCCCACAAATCGCCCCTGCTCATCGAACAAAAAGTTGTTGAACTTGAGATCGGCATGGATGATTTGAGTTGGGATCCCTGAGGGCAGCAGAAGATTGGGCACAGTTTCGATTAAAAACTGCCATTCTGCCTGCACTTCTGGGGCCGGCTCATACTGGCGTAGCTGTTGCCAAAGGTGAGCCGTATCGTGAAAATGCGGGATCTGGAAGCGAAAACGATAGTCCATCTGGGCCAAGAGTCGATGCAGGCGTCCAACGGCTGCCCCCGCCTCTTCCAGATAGCCCCAATTGGGAGGAGTTGGGTGACAGGATCCCGGCAGACAATCCATGACCCGCCACAGCCCTTCTGCCCAGGACAAGTGCAGGGATCCATCGCGAGCGCGACGGAATCGGGGCACAGGGAAGCCGTGTTGTCTCAGCCATTGGCCGATGGCTTGACCATCTTCGGTGACAGCAGGATCAAATCGGGGATGAAGGCGCTGGACGATGAAGGATCCCTCAGAGGTGTTGAGTTTCCAAGTTTGGTGAATGAGGCCCACTCGGATGGCTTCGGGTGGCTCTAGATCCCCCAGTTGAAAGTGTTGGACAAGGGGATCCAGCCAAGTCAGGTCAAGCATAGGCAAGGAAGAAATCTATTCAAGCTTGGGGTGCTGGGTCGATCTTTTCGTTTTCAGAGCTGCCTCAAACCGCTTACCACAGCGGCGGCCTTTGAGGCTTACAGTTCAAGTTCCATTGAAGTGGCTTCATGTTGACGATTTTACCGTCCTCGATAAACAGGGCAAGTTGTTTGGGAGGGTGCAGCTTGTTATGCAACCACAGCCTTTTTGCGGCTCACCCGAACGGGACTTGTCGCCAGAACTCACTGCCCAATTGGCCGAGAACTCAGGTGTCGTTGTGGCAAACCCGCGAAAGAGCCCCATTTGCTACCTTAATGAAGGTTGCTGGCCGGACAACCGTTAGGTTCCCTCATCACCCCATGGATACCCGCCTAATCAACATTGGCTTTGGCAACATCGTCGCCGCTGGGCGTGTGGTCGCCATTGTCAGTCCCGAGTCAGCTCCCATCAAACGCATCATCAGCGATGCCCGCGAGAGGGGCCAGTTGGTGGATGCTACCTATGGTCGTCGTACCCGCGCTGTCATTATCACCGATTCCGGGCACGTTATCCTCTCCGCCATCCAACCCGAAACCGTTGCCAACCGCTTCCTCACGGCCAAGCCCGGTTTGTCAGAGGAGACCGAGTGAAAGCCCATCGCTGTGAGCCGTTTGAGAAACCAGAAGTGAGATATCCTAAAACAAACCCAAACAAGTCAATTGCCCAGCCGTCTTGCGTCGGTCTCTGTCTATGCCAACCTCTCCTACCCCGGTTTCCTCTGAGTGTACGCAGCAGCAGGGATCCCTTCCGGCTCCTACCCCGCGCGGTCGCTTGGTGGTTTTGACAGGGCCCAGCGGAGTGGGTAAGGGTACGCTGGTCAACCAGTTGCGCCAGCGCCACCCCGAGCTGTATCTCTCGGTTTCGGTCACCACCCGCCCCCCCCGCCCCAGCGAACAGGAAGGTGTCAACTACTACTTTCGCAGCCGGGAGGAATTTCTCAACTTGATTGAAGCCAACGAGCTGTTGGAATGGGCACAGTATGCGGGCAACTTTTACGGCACTCCCCGCGAGATCGTGTTCCAAAAACTTAACCAGGGTCAGGATGTGCTGCTGGAAATTGAGCTGGCGGGGGCCCGTCAGGTGAGGCAGCAGTACCCAGATGCCATTCGCATCTTTCTCTGTCCCCCTTCTCTGGAAGAGCTGGAACGTCGCATCCGCGAGCGCGGACAAGACTCAGAGGCCAGCATCGAGCGCCGCCTGGAACAGGCCCGCAAGGAATTGGATGCCCAAGACGAATTTGACTACGTGATTGTCAACGACAACCTGGAGCAAGCGCTGCAGGAGCTGGAAGCCCTGCTCTATCCCCCCTCTCCCTCTTCAAAGGAGCAGCAGCCCTAGCTTCTCCAGCCCCTTCCCGGAACGCTGGTGTCGGTGGTGCAGTGGCTCCAGATTGGGCCTAGGGTTAACTTTCGGTTAAGAAAAAAGCTGCTGGGGAGGGTAGTTTGGCTTTACCAAAAAACTGGGTCTGAAGCCCCGCCCTAAGGCCTACGGCCCGCTGACGCGACCAGGGCGGCTTTTATCTTGCTAGACCTTTGATAAAATAGGCTCATGCGCGTCCTCGAAGCCAAGCTCCTCAACGGCACAGCCCAGCAGTACCAAGCCCTGGATGAGGCCATTCGGACTGCCCAGTTCGTGCGCAACAAGTGCCTGCGCCACTGGATGGATCATCAGGGGGTGAACAGGGCCACGTTGTACTCCCTCTGCAAGGACTTGGCCAGAGAGTTCCCCTTCGCCCAGAAGCTGAACTCCTCTGCCCGGCAAGCCAGTGTGGAGCGAGCCTGGTTTGCCATCTCCAACTTCTACCGCCGCTGCAAGGAGAAAGCAGCCCGGAAGGGCTATCCCAAGTTCCAGAAACGGTGTCGCTCCGTGGAGTACAAAATCTCCGGCTGGAAGCTCTCCCAAGATGGAATGTCCATCACCTTCACGGACAGCTTCCAGGCAGGCACCTTTGCCCTGTACTGCAACGGCGAGGCGCGGCGGGACATCCTCACCCTGAAAATCAATCGGGTGCGGGTAGTGCGGAGAGCCGATGGCTACTACGCCCAGTTCTGCCTGGACGTGGAGCGTCGGGAGAAGGTGGGCTACACCGGCGAGGCGGTGGGGCTGGATGTGGGCTTGATGCACTTCTACACCGACAGCCACGGCCACAAGGTAGAGTGCCCCCAGTTTTTGCGTCGTGCCGAAAGGAGGTTAAAGCGAGAGCAACGCAGGTTAAGTCGGAAGTTTCGGAGAGGGGCCAAACCCCAATCCAAGAACTACCACCAGCAGAGGAAGCGACTGGGCAAGGTGCATCTCAAAGTCCAACGCCAGCGTAGAGACTGGGCTGTGAAGTTGGCCCGGTGCGTGGTGCTCGCCTACGGCGGCGCGGAGCGCTTTGTCCAGCGACATCGTGGCGTATGAGGACTTGCCGGTGCGCAACTTGGTGCGGAATCACCACTTGGCCAAGTCGATTCACGATGCCGGGTGGAGTTTATTCACCGGGTGGCTGGACTCCTACGGGAAGGTCTTCAACAAGGTGGTGGTGGCAGTGCCACCGGAGTACACCTCGCAGGACTGTTCTCATTGTGGCCATCGGGTGAAGAAGACGCTGTCCACTCGCACCCATCAATGCCCGCAGTGTGGGGTGGTACTTTGCCGGGATGAGAATGCGGCCATCAACATCCTGCGCAAAGGGTTGGAGTTGTTGGGTGAGGAGTGGAACAACGGTACCTTTGGGCAAAAGGGAACCGCCCCGAAAGGGGGAACGCCTGGGGAGAAAGGCCTACGGCCCGCTGCCGCGATGAGCACCGCTGCTGTGGAGGGGCAACCTGACACGGTAAGTGCTGTCGCAGAACCAGGAACCAGAATCCCCTGCCTTTAGGCAGGGGAGTATGTCAATTGTGAGATAATGGTAAAGCTGCGCTTTCTGTGCAGCCTCTGGTTCTAATCAGTTCTATCTGGCCAATTAGGGGATAGTATGCTGCACACACTATCTGGCCAATTAGGGGATAGGTCTCCAGCTCTGATCGGGATCCACTGTATCCTGGAGCTTTACGACTGCCCGGCCAAACTTTTGGATGATGCCTCTCTGGTGCAACAGGCTTTGCGAGAGGCAGCCAGACGCTCCAACTCCACCTTTTTGGGAGAGCTGTGCCATCCATTTGAGCCACAGGGGATTACAGCCCTCGCTCTTTTGGGGGAATCCCACATCTCCATTCACACCTGGCCCGAAGCGGGCTACGCGGCGGTGGATGTGTTCACCTGTGGTCGCCACACCCGACCGGAAGCGGCCTGTGAATATCTGATCGACGTGTTTCAAGCGCGACGATATTCCCTGCGCAAGGTGCCCCGCCGCACCGCGCAACCGACACTCCTGGAAGAGGCCCCAGACTCGGCTGAGGTGCTCACCTGCGAAGCGAGCCGACGAAGGCGCTGAGATCTTCGCCAATCGCAGCTTTTTCCAAACTGTCATGGGGGCCATCTGTAGGCTGGGCAGGATCCGCATCGCCCCGGAGGTCAGTCTATGTTGCTGGAAAAAGCTGTAGCGAGGTGCTTATGAGCAGCCCGAGAAGTTTCTTCTGGGTTCAGGAGTACTTTACCCCTTGGGACTACACCGCCCGTGCCGTCACGCGCATCTTGGCCTACCGAAAAACCCCTTTCCAGGAGATGCTGATCGCCGAGACGGGGGCCTTCGGCAAGGGTCTGATGCTGGATGGGCATTGGCAATCCACTACCGTGGATGAGTTTCTGTACCACGAGGCTTTGGTTCATCCGGCTATGGTGCAGGTTGTCCAAGCGGGCGGGATCCCCCGGCGGGTACTGGTGTTGGGGGGGGCAGAAGGGGCAACGCTGCGGGAGGTGCTGCGTTGGCGCTCGGTGGAGCAGGTGGTGATGGTGGACATCGATGGGGAGGTGGTGGCAGCCTGCCGAGAGCACCTGCCGGAAATGCACCAGGGATCCTTTGAAGATCCGCGGGTGGAGGTGGTGATTGCCGATGCCTTGGATTTTCTCCAGGAAACAGGCCCCATTTGGGATGTGATCCTTTCCGATCTCTCCGATCCCATTGAGTCCGGCCCTGCCTATCGCCTCTTCACCCAGGAGTTTTTCCGCCAGATTCGCTCCAAGTTGCAGCCCGATGGGGCTTTCACCATCCAAGCCGGGCCGACGGGGCCGGTTGAGCTTCATCAACACACCCGCATTGTTCGCACCCTGAAAACGGTGTTTGCCGCTGTGCAGCCCTACGCCATCTATGCCCCCACCTACGGTGGCCCGCTGGGTTTTGCCCTGGCAGCTCAGGATCCCATCCCCTCCAGGCCAGAACCGGAGCAGATCGACCAGATTCTGAGCCAACAGTTGGATCCCGAGCGAGGGGCACTGCAATTCATCGATGGCATCACCCTTCTGGGCCTCTACCAAGTCCCAGCTCACCTGCGCCGTGCCATTGCCGCCGAGACCACGGTTTATACCCTGGATAACCCGCCTCGCATTGAATGAGGAGCCATGCAGCGCTCAAAGGGATCCCAGGAGAGTTTGTCTTTGGTGCCATAACTTGGTAGATTCGTGAGCAGCCGAATTTTGCTTCCCTGATGAAAGTCCTGGTTATTGGTGGTGACGGATACTGTGGCTGGGCGACGGCCCTATACCTATCCAACAGGGGTTATGAGGTGGCCATTCTCGATTCCTACGTCCGCCGCCTCTGGGATCTGCAACTGGGGGTTTCTACCCTGACCCCCATTGCCCAGCTAGAGCAACGGGTGGATCGCTGGAAGGGGCTAACCGGCAAGGACATTCCCATCTTTGTCTGCGACGTTACCAACTACGAAGCCCTGATCTCCTGCATGCGCCGCTTCCCGCCGGATGCCATTGTTCACTTTGGCGAGCAGCGCTCTGCCCCTTACTCGATGATCAGCCGCGAACACGCGGTAATGACCCAGGTGAACAACGTGGTGGGCACCTTGAACATCCTCTACGCCATCAAAGAGGAATTTCCCGATTGCCACCTGGTGAAGCTGGGCACCATGGGTGAGTACGGCACCCCCAACATCGACATTGAGGAGGGGTACATCACCATCGAGCACAATGGCCGCAAGGATACCCTGCCCTACCCCAAGCAGCCGGGATCCATGTATCACCTCTCCAAAGTACACGACAGCCACAACATCCACTTCGCCTGCCGCGTCTGGGGCCTGCGGGCCACCGACCTCAACCAAGGGGTGGTATACGGCGTGCTCACAGAAGAAACCGGCATGGACGAGGTGCTGATCAACCGTCTCGATTACGATGGCGTATTCGGCACAGCTCTGAACCGCTTCTGCATTCAAGCGGCCGTGGGCCATCCGCTGACAGTGTATGGCAAGGGCGGCCAGACCCGCGGTTTCCTGGATATCCGCGACACGGTGCGCTGCGTGGAGCTGGCCATTGCTCACCCTGCCGAGCCGGGCCAATTCCGGGTGATGAACCAGTTCACAGAGCAATTTAGTGTTGAGCAACTGGCGTTGCTGGTGCAAAAGGCGGGAGCCACCATGGGCCTGAAGGTGGAAATCAACCACCTGGAGAACCCCCGCGTCGAGCTGGAAGAGCACTACTACAACGCCAAAAACACCAAGCTCCTAGACCTGGGCCTCCAGCCCCACTATCTGTCCGATTCCCTCTTGGATTCGCTGCTCAACTTTGCTCTCAAGTACAAGGATCGGGTGGATGTGCGGCAGATTTTACCCAAGGTGAAGTGGAAAGGTTAACTCTCCAGGCAAGCTTGGGCCAGGCTCAGCCAGCCGCGCGCCAGGTTGTCCAGGTTATAGCCGCCTTCCAAGCCGAAGAGGGTTTTGCGGGTCACCTGCTCCAGGCAAAGGCGGGCCATGCGGCCAAAGGCTTCCGGCTCTAGCTGCATACCGGCCAGGGGATCCCCTTTGGCACAGTCGAAGCCGGCGCTCACCAGCAGCAAATCCGGCTGGAACGCTTGCAAGAACGGCAAGATCTTCTCGTCGAGGGCCTTTTTGTAGGCCAACCAATCCGAGCCGGCAGGCAAAGGCACGTTGCAGAGGTTGCCGTGGATCCCGGTTTCGCGAGCGG
Source organism: Synechococcus sp. R5-13 (assembly GCF_047462015.1). Lineage (NCBI taxonomy): Bacteria > Bacillati > Cyanobacteriota > Cyanophyceae > Synechococcales > Synechococcaceae > Synechococcus > Synechococcus sp. R5-13. The sequence goes on from NZ_JANSIL010000069.1 coordinate 19,744, forward strand.
AGCCGGTGCCGGGGTAGAGGGGAAACTGATGGATGGAGGCATAGGCCAGTTGGGGATAGCGCTCCACCACCGCCTGCGTGCCGTTGCCGTGGTGAACATCCCAATCGAAAATCGCCACCCGCTTCACCCCCGGCTGATCCAGCGCCCACAGCGCCGCAATGGCTGCGTTGCTGAATAAACAAAACCCCATTGCCCGTTCTGGCTCTGCGTGATGCCCAGGCGGACGACACAGCACCAAAGCCGGCTGAGCGGTGGCCAAAACCGAAGCAGAGCCGGCAATCCAAGCTCCCACAGCCAGGCGCGCTGCCTCAAAACTTCTCCCCGAGAGAGCAGTGTCGGCATCGATGCGTCCCCCACCTGCTGCTGCCAACTCAGCCACCTGTTGGATGTGCTGACGCGAGTGTACTCGCTCCAGCTCTGCCAGCTCCGCCAAGGGGGGATCCCGCCATTCCAACTGGTTGGCAAAAGGGGCACCACGCAGCGCCTTAACAATGGACTGCAAGCGAGCCGGACGCTCGGGGTGAAATGGCCCAGTATCGTGGCTAAGGAAAATATCAGAATAGTAAACAGGCAACATGGGCAGAGGCAACAAGCTAAGGCAACGCCTTTGCAGTGTAGCTTAAGCCCGCCCCCTCTATCCGTAGAAGACCTCTGACATGGATCCCGCATAGGGGTCAAGGCCAAAAGAGGCTTGTTGGAGTTTTTGATTGACCACATCCCGCACTACCGACCGCAGCAATTCCAGCTCAGAGGAATTGAGTTGATCGCGGCTGGGACACTCATCGGCAGCCAGCCACATGTAGATGGCGGGGACCCGGTTTAGGATCTGCTGCATCATCGCTTCCCGCTCCCTAGCGTCATGAAACACCTGTTGATGGGGGTGCTCAGTGGAGAGGATAGTTTCCAGTTCTCCCAATGCCAGGTACTCGACGATATTAACCAACATCTTTTCCATGATGAATGTCCCTCCTAAAAATCCCTGTCGCTCTTAAAAACAGACATTAAACAAAAAACGCTGCTTCCCCATCTTCCTCCGCTGCTTTTGGCACCGGATTTTGCCTACAAGCCGACCATTTAAGCCGGTTGCAGTTAAGTCTGCCGTCGGGAAGAAGTTGCGGTTTCGTTCGTAAGATCCTCTTGTGCAGCCAATCCTTGCCTCCTCTATTCGCCTCGTTTGCCTTTCCACTTGCCGCTGAAAGCAGCCAATAGGAGCCATCAGCAGCTGGAAAATCTTTTTGCTGGTATTCAGTACCAACGAAGAATTATCAGCGTTCAAGAGAAACAAGGTAGAGCGTTTAACAAAGACTATAGAAACTCGACTGCAAAAGGCAGGAAGATCTTACTCAGCTATTTGTCATTCACTACCCTAACACGTGACTGTGTAAGAAATTGCGGGAATATTAAGAAACTTACATATTTCTTGACAATTGACTAAAACTTCTGTCTGTCAAGGAGGCCCTGGAAGGCAGTTAAAGAGTTGTAAAGAGCAACTCTTCCCTTGGCTCCAAGACCTGAAGAACTGCCAAATCCAGGGATCCAAAACAAATAGATTTAGCCTGCTATGGGCAGATCGACTCGCTGAGCCTGGATCCAGAAAGACTCTAGGTCATAGTAGTCCCTTTCCTGTTGCATAATCACATGGACAATGAGATCGGCATAGTCGATCAGTATCCAAGAGGCCGATTCCTGCCCTTCGATGCGGCGCGGAGTTTGTTTCCACTCGTCCCAAACCTTTTGCTCAATTGCTCGGGCAATGGCGCGGACTTGCGTGAGCGAGTAGCCGCTGACCAGAAGAAAGTAATCTGCCAAAGTGGAGACTTGGGATACATCCAGCAGAACGATATCGCCACCTTTTTTCTCTTCTGCCGCGCGAGCTGCACTCAGCGCCATGCAATAGATGGGATCCCCAGCAGGGGCAGGCATGAGATGTAGCAACTAAAACCCTCCTGAAACGACTGAGTTAACCTAGGACACCGCTTTTTCTAAAGGATGTAACAAAAAATGATTCCGAGTCATGAGTGTGCGCGGATGAACCACCTGATTCCGGTCTAGCAAAAATTTTAGGCTCAAGTCACATACTCCCACTACGGTTTTAGACAAATCTACAAAAGCCATCTGCCGCAACCGCTCCAATTCTGGGCTGTTGCCCCGATTCGGCTCCAGGGCATCGGCCACGAAAACCACGCAACTGAGCGGATCCATGCCGGGCTGCCCTAGCGTGTGGTTGGCAATGGCCGCCAAAATCTCCGGATCCTGTACCTGAAACTGCTCCCGCGCCACCAGGGATCCCACCTCAGCGTGCAGGATGTGAGGTTCGGCCCGCTCAATTTCATCCAGCTCCCGTTCCTGAGCCACCCTTTGCAACAGTTGCTCCGGCGGGAAAGCCTTGGCCAAGTCGTGCATCAGCCCTGCCCAAGCAGCTTTCTGCTCATCCAGCCCGTAGTGGGCCGCCAGCTGTCGGGCCATCCCCTCTACCCCCAAGATATGGCGGAGGCGAGGAGGAGACACCCGCTCCTGTAGCCAGGCCAACACCTCTTCCCGCCCCAGTTGAGTGCCCATCGCACTAGTCATTCTGCAGCTTCAGCACGGCCATAAACGCTTCTTGGGGCACATCCACCGTTCCCACCGCCTTCATGCGTTTTTTCCCCTCTTTTTGTTTTTCCAAAAGCTTGCGTTTGCGGGTCACATCTCCTCCGTAGCATTTGGCCAAGACGTTTTTGCGCAGGGCTGGTATGGTTTCACGAGCAATCACTTTAGAGCCAATTGCTGCCTGAATGGGCACTTCAAATTGATGGCGTGGGATCAGCTCCCGTAACTTGGCAACTAGGGAACGGCCTACATAAAAAGCTTTGTCCCGATGCACAATTGTGGATAGAGAATCCACCACATCGCCGTTGATCAAAATGTCCAAACGCACCAAATCATCGGCGCGATAGCCAATCATTTGGTAGTCCATGCTGGCATAACCACGAGTGCGTGATTTCAATTGGTCGAAAAAGTCGGTGACCACTTCCGCCAGGGGCAGCTCATACACCAGCGTAGTCCGACCCTGCGCCAGATATTTCATGTCTTTAAAAGTGCCGCGTTTGGTCTCACACAGCTCCATCACGGTACCGACAAATTCCTCAGGAAGAATCACCTCTACCCTGACAATCGGCTCCTCAATGCTGGTGCGCTCGTTGGGGGGAGGCAGCTTGCTGGGATTGTCCACCCGAATCACAGAGCCGTTGTTGAGGGTAACTTGGTACACCACCGTCGGAGCTGTGATCACCAGATCGAGATTGTACTCCCGCTCTAGGCGTTCCTGAACCACCTCCATGTGCAGCAGGCCCAGAAAACCACAGCGGAAGCCGAAGCCCATGGCGCTGGAAATTTCTGGCTCAAAGTACAGGGCAGCATCGTTGAGCTTGAGCTTTTCCAGAGCCTCTTTGAGTTCGGCGTACTGATCGGAGCTGCTGGGGAACAGGCCACAAAACACCATCGGCTTGGCTTCTTTGTAGCCGGGCAGGGGCTCAGGAGCTTTGCGATTCACCAGTGTGATGGTATCCCCAACACGGGCGTGTTCCACGCTCTTGATGGCGGCGGCCATGTAGCCCACCTCGCCCGCATGTAGGGCATCCACCGGCTCTTGGTTGGGACGCATCACCCCCAGCTCGGTAATCTCGTATTCTCGGCCAGAGGCCATAAAGCAAATCTTGTCCCCCGTTTTCACCTCCCCGTCCATGATGCGCACATAGACGATCACGCCGCGATAGGCGTCGTAGTAGCTATCGAAAATCAAGGCCCGCAAGGGATCCGCCACTGTATCCCGTGGGGGGGGCACCCGCTGCACAATGGCCTCCAGAATCTCTTGAATGCCAATACCCACCTTGGCAGAGGCGAGGATTGCCCCGCTGCAGTCGAGGCCGATTACCTGCTCAATCTCCGCAATCACCCGCTCCGGCTCGGCGCCCGGCAGGTCGATTTTGTTGATCACCGGAATAATTTCCAGGTTGTTCTCCAGGGCCAGGTACACATTGGCCAAGGTTTGGGCTTCCACGCCTTGAGAGGCATCCACCACCAGCAGCGCCCCTTCACAGGCGGCCAGGGAGCGGGAGACTTCGTAGGTGAAGTCCACATGCCCCGGCGTGTCGATCAGGTTCAAAACGTAGTCTTGGCCGTCTTGGGCACGGTAGTTCATGCGGGCCGCTTGCAGCTTGATGGTAATGCCCCGTTCCCGCTCCAGTTCCATGCTGTCCAGCAGTTGTGGCTTCATCTCGCGGGCTGAAACGGTGCCCGTTTCCTGCAGGAGGCGATCGGCGAGGGTGGATTTGCCGTGGTCGATGTGGGCGATGATGGAAAAGTTGCGAATACGGGAGACAGGAACGCCGGTCATAAAAACCTGATCAGGGCAAAGATTTTTTACAATGCTAGCCTCTCTGCTCCCCTGCCTGAACTGAGGTTGCCCAGAAGTTGGCTGCCAAGGGGAGAAGACACAGCCCTTCTGCCGGACACCAGAGCACCCTACTGGAATTGGCCGGGACAGCTCCTTTCCGGCAGCGCTGACTAGAGCCGGTACAACAGACGTGCCGCTTGTGTGGCAGGGATGGGATCCGTGAAGATGGAAAAAGCCAGAACGAACTTAGGCGGTGTTGTCGCCAGCTCGCCAGGAGGCTATGGGTCTGACCCGACGGCAGAGGAAGCAGTCCAGAACCCTGCCCAAAGCACTACTTGTCTAACTTCTCAATGTAGGGGCGAATGTCATTGAGGTCGATGTAGCGGTCGGTGGCGTTGCGCAGCTCGCGGGCGATCATCCCTTCGGTGGAGACAACTGTAATCAGCGTGTTTTTGGAACGCAACAGCTCGACGGCCCGCTCAAAATCTCCATCGCCGCTAAATAGAATGATCCTATCGTACTGGCCAACGGTGTTGAACATATCGATTACAATTTCGATGTCCAGATTTGCTTTTTGGGAGTACCGACCGGAGTCTTCATCTCGATATTCTTTGAGGATCTTGGTGCGCACAGTGAAGCCCATGCTGATCAGAGCGTCTCGAAAGGCCCTCTGATCATGGGGATCCTTGATGCCGGTGTACCAAAAGGCGTTGACCAATTCAACATTCGGCTGTGATCTAACAAAATAATCCAGCACCCGGCGTGGGTCAAAAAACCAGCCATTTTTCTGTTGAGCATAAAACATATTATTGCCATCAATAAAGATGGAAACCCGAGTGACGGGATGATGGTAAAACATAAAGCTTTTCCGAAAAAAGTAAGGTGAACTGGTCAGAAAAAGAGGATGAAAACGAGGTCACTGACTTTCCACAAGAGCCATTTGGGCAGCCAGCACCTTGCTGACACCAATCTCTCATCATAGCCAAAGGTGGGATCCCTTTCTCAAGAATTAACTCTGGGGAGAGGCACCCCTGTAAACCAAAGCGGGTTCCGGTTGCCGCAGGGCATAGCTGGATCCCGGTCGATCCGCTTGGCTAACGTACAGCTCCGCCAATTGTCGAGCCAGGTTGCGGATGCGCCCAATATAGAGCGTGCGCTCGGCCACAGCAATGACACCACGGGCGTCGAGCAGGTTAAAGGTGTGGGAGCACTTGAGCACATAGTCGTAGGCGGGCAGGAGCAGAGACACGGCCAACCGATCCGGCAACACCTGTTTCTGCAGTTTCTGTTGGGTGGTCTCGATCAAACGTTTGGCCTCGGCTTCGTAGAGCCGGAACAATTCCAGTAGCATCTCCGGATCGGAATACTCGAAGTTGTAATAAGATTGCTCGACCTCATTTTGGAAATAGATTTGTCCATAGGTAATCCGTCCCAGAGAAGGATGCTCATTCCAGCAGAGATCGTAAACAGAATCCACCCCCTGCAGATACATGGCCAGGCGCTCTAGCCCATAGGTAATTTCTACAGAAACCGGGCGACAATCTTGTCCGCCCACCTGCTGAAAGTAGGTGAACTGGGTTACTTCCATGCCGTCCAGCCACACTTCCCAGCCCACGCCCCAAGCCCCCAAGGTGGGAGATTCCCAGTCATCTTCCACAAAGCGAACATCGTGTTCTGCCGGGTTCACGCCCAAAGCTTGCAGGCTATTTAGGTACACATCTTGAATGTCATCGGGGGAGGGCTTGATCAACACTTGGTATTGAAAATAGTGCTGCAGGCGATTGGGGTTTTGACCGTAGCGTCCATCGGTGGGGCGGCGACAGGGTTCGACATAGGCCACTCGCCAGGGATCCGGCCCCAAGGCGCGCAAAAACGTGTGGGGGCTCATGGTGCCGGCGCCTTTTTCCAGGTCGTAGGGTTGTAGGATCAAGCAGCCCTGCTCCCCCCAAAACTGTTGCAGGCGAAAGATCAAGTCTTGAAAGGTGTGGGCTGACATGGCAGGGGTTGGGCAGAGATGGATTAACCCCTATCCTACCAATCTCCTCCTCTCAGTCGAGCAGCTCTTCCCGATCAGCTGGATCCGAGTAGTCCCACTCGATGGGGGGCATTTGGTCGAAGGCTTGTTTGAGGGCGCTCTCCCACAGTTTGCGCATCTTGGCCAGGTAGGGATCCCCGGTGCGCAGGCGCAGACGGTGGGTGACCTTGAACTGATCCGCTTGCACCATCACCAAATCGATGGGGGGGCCGACGGAGATGTTGGATTTCATGGTGGAGTCAATGGAGAGGAGAGCGCATTTGGCCGCATCTGCTAGCGAGGTTTCGTAGGAGAGGGTGCGATCCAAGATTGGCTTGCCGTATTTGGTTTCCCCCACCTGCAAAAAAGGGGTTTCCGGGGTGGCCTGGATGCAGTTGCCCTGGCTGTAGATCAAAAAGAGGGCCGGCTCCTCGCCTCGGATCTGTCCCCCCAACAACAGGCTGCACTGGGCGTCGATGCCGTCCTTTTCCAGCCAGGGTCGGTCTTGCTCCTGGATGTAACGAATTTTGGATCCCAGGTAGCGGGCCACGTCGTAGAGATGGGGGAAGGTGTGGAGATTGGAACTTTCCTGTTGGCGCAGATCCCGCTGCACTTCGGTCAAAACGCCCTGGGTGATGGACAGGTTGCCGGAGGTGCAGATCAAGATCACCCGCTCTTCGGGCACGGAAAAATCGAACAGCTTTTGGTAGGTGGAGACGTAGTCCACCCCGGCGTTGGTGCGGGAATCTGCCGCCATCACCAAGCCAAAGCGGGTGATGATGCCAAGGCAGTAGGTCATGCGAACGATGCGGCTCGGCTCTCTGATTGTAGAGGCGATTGTAGAGGTTCAGGGGAAAGCAAATCCGATTTTGTGGCGGATTTCCTCCCGCAGGCGGGCGGTGATCGAGGCTTCGTCCAAATCGGCCAAAATCTGGGCTATGGCGGCTTTGGGCCCCTCTGGCCCCCAACTGGCTCCCTGGGCCAGGTAGCGGCGGGCGGACTCGCCGATGGCATAGCAGGAAAACCCGGCCAACACCGCCTGCGTCAGGGCCACGGAACCGTAGGCTCCCAGAGAGAATCCCCCCAGCAAGGTTTTCAGGGATCCCAGGCCCAACAGCGCCACCCACTCGCCGGCGCCGAGGCTGAGCATGCTGAGGATGATCTTCTGCAGCAGTTGTGTGGCTCCTGCAGTGCTCATGGGCCAGCCGTACAGGCGGGCCAGGCGCAGGATCAGGGTGACATCGATGGCCAGCCCTCCCAAGGTATCGAGCAGGGTGATGGGGTTGAGGGCAACCGCCAGCGCTTTGGTGCGGGCGGCTGAGGCGATGAGGTCTTGGGCTTGCTGGGCACGGGTTTGCAGCTTGCGCTCAATTACCTGCTGGTTAACCCGATCGGCAAACAGGAGGGCATTCAAGGCCAGCAGCGAACGCCCCTCCCGATGCAGGACTTCCAGGATTTTCAGGCGCAGCTCATCCACCTGCGGGGATCCCACTTCCATCTGGGCAGCAAAGCTCCCATCCGGCCTTTGCACCAGGCGGGGTACGCGAGGGGAGGCCGCCACCATGACGATCTCGTTGGGAGAAAGGAGCTGCCGCACCCGTTCGTTGCGGATCTTGTCGTAAATGGCCTGGCGATCTGCCTCTGGGTACTGGTCGATCTTGTTGAACACCAGCAGCATAGGCTTGCCCGCCTCCCGCAGGGTGGCCAGGGCCTCAAACTCCACCCGCGTCAGATCCCCGCAGACGACAAACAGGATCAAATCCGCTCGCTGGGCCACTTCTCGGGCCAGCCGCGCCCGCTCTTCGCCATCCACTTCATCGAGGCCGGGGGTGTCGATCAGCTCCAGACGGGATCCCTGCCAATGGGCGACCTGTACCGACTGCACCGAGGAAGGGGGGAGGCGGGATCCCTGCAGGGATGTGCCAGAGAAGGAGGACTGGGGGCGGGTTTCCCAGCTGATGTTCCAAGTTGCCGCTTGCTGGGTACGGGTGATGCCATGGGTGGGCCCCGTCTCAAAGACTGGCTCGCCCAGCAGGGCATTGAGCAGGGAAGACTTGCCTCGCCCCACCAGACCAAAGGCGGCGATGTGGATGACCTCGGTTTCCAGCTTGTCCAAGAGCGCTTGCAAGCTCTCCAACTCCCCTTCTAAGCCCGCGACCTCTTGGGGGCGCAGATCCAGTTGGGCCACCCACTGGCGCAGGCTGCGCTTGGCTTGTTGGTAGTTGAGGTCATCTTGTAGGGTGTTGCGGCGAGCCATAGCCGTAGCGCTCAATAGCGGTAGGAAGCAGCCCTTAAAAGATTCCACTTTGCTCTCGGGATCGGCAGGCTTCCCCACCGGACAGAGAGCTTCTCATCGGACAATACAAGGGACAATACAAAACGATCATAAGAGGAAGGGAAGAGTTAAGCTCAAAGCAAGGCGGCCTCATCCGCCGGGATCCGCAACTCAAAAATCCGATATCCAAAACTTGGCAAGAGGAGGTTTTCCATGCCCAGGGCTATCTGGAATGGGGTAGTGGTGGCGGAGACAGACCGCTACGAAACCGTAGAAGGCAACATCTATTTTCCGCCGGAATCTCTGCGCCGGGAATACTTCCAGCCCAGCTCTACCCACACCACCTGCCCCTGGAAGGGGGAGGCCAGCTACTACACCCTCGTGGTCAACGGCCAGGAGAACAAAGATGCCGCCTGGTACTACCCGGATCCCAAACCCGCTGCGGCCAACATCCGGGGCTATGTGGCCTTCTGGAAGGGTGTCAAGGTGGAGCCCTAGCCGGAGCCGAGTTTGTCAACCGGGTATGATGGGAAGAGTGGGTTGGAGAAGCGATGCCATGCTGACCGATGGCCGGATCCTGTTTGGCGCGGCCCGGTGGGCGAGAAAGCTGGGCCTGGCCGGATTGAGCCTGGTGCTGTTGGGCTGCAGCCCTGCAGGCTTTCGCACCCCACGTCCTAGCCTGACCAACAGTGGCCTCAACAGCATCTTCCCCGATGGGGAGCCTGCTTTCAACGGAGATGGCCGCTACCTGGTGTTTTCCTCGGCCCGCAGCGGCAGCCAGGATATTTTTCTCTACGACACGGTGGAACGTCGCTTGGTGGATCTGCCCGGCCTCAACTCCAGCGACGTGGCGGCCACCTCGCCCGACATCAGCGCCGATGGTCGCTACATCGTCTATGTCTCCAATGCTCTGGGCAAGTCTGAGATTTTTCTCTACGACCGCGAAACCCGCAGGATAGAAAACATCAGCAGCCGGGTGCCGGGAGATGTGCGCAACCCCACCATCAGCGGCGATGGCCGGTTTATCGCTTTTGAGAGCAACGGCCAAGGACAGTGGCACATCGAGATTTTCGACCGGGGGCCGGCGGCCAGCACGCGTCCAACCTCACCTTCTTCCCCCAATGCTGACGACAATCCCTGAGGGGATCCTCAAGCTAGGATAGACCCCCCTGCTTTGCAAGAGTTGTTGCATGTCGATTCCCCTCGCCCAGCGACTTCAGCCCCTCGGCGGCAATGTGTTTGACCAAATGGATCGAGCCAAGCGAGAGGCTCGTCGCTCTGGCCTGGATGTGATCGATTTGTCGCTGGGATCCTCCGATCTGCCCCCACCTTCAGACTCCTTGGCGGCCATCCAATCGGCTCTGTCGGATCCCTCTACCTATGGCTACACGCTGTTTCACGACACGGCGGACTTTCGGTCTGCCTGCGCCAAGTGGTACAGGGGCAAGTTCGGCCTGGAGATCGATCCGGAAACAGAGGTGCTGCCGTTGATCGGATCCCAGCAGGGGACGGCCCTCTTGCCCCTGGCTTTGCTCAATCCTGGCGATGTTGCCTTGGTCGCCGATCCGGCCTATCCCTCTCATGCGGGCGGGATCCATCTGGCGGGCGGGATCCCCTACTACCTGCCCCTGCGGGCGGAAAACCGCTTCTTGCCCCAGTGGGATCGGATCCCGGAGGCAATCTGCCGGCAGGCGCGGCTGCTGGTGTTGAACTACCCCCACAACCCCACCACTGCCACCGTCACCCCGGAGTTTTGGCAAGAAACCCTGCAGTTTTGTCAGCAGTACGACATCGTTCTGGCCCACGATTTTCCCTATGTGGACTGGCGCTTCGACGGCCAGGTGGCCCCTTCTGCGCTGCAGGCGGATCCCGATAAAACCCGCACCATCGAGTTTTTTTCTCTCTCCAAGTCCTATCACATGGGGGGGTTCCGGGTGGCCTACGCCATTGGCAGCCGAGAGCTGATCCGAGCCCTGCGGTGGGTGAAATCCACCATCGACTTCCACCAATACCAGGGCATTCTGCGGGGGGCAGCAGCAGCTTTGACAGTTCCCGATAGCTTTTTGCAGCGCTGGCGGCAGGTGTACCGCGAGCGACGGGATATAGCTGTGGCGGCTCTACACCGCATCGGTTGGCCTGTGCCCTTGCCAGAAGCCACCATGTATCTGTGGGCGCCTCTGCCGGAGTTTTATCGCGGCTCTTCTGCCCAGTTTTGTCTGGACTTGGTGAGAGCCACAGGGGTTGCCCTGTCTCCCGGTTCTGGCTTTGGCCCCAGTGGGGAAGGCTATGTCCGCTTTGCTTTGGTGGTCGAGGGATCCCGTCTGGAGGAGGCAGTGGGACGGATCGAGGCGTTTTTGTCCCAGTGAATTTCCTAAATCCCAAAATCGAGCATCCACCTCTCGCAACTGCGGTTGGTTGTGCTCGTCCATCCTCGGGCAATCTAAGTCAGGATAAGAGTGTTACCCAAGTTGAGTGGGCATGGAGAAGGAAACGCTCGACAGTTTTTTGTCCATCCGCGGGGTGATGGGGGTGGCGCTCTTGAGTCGGACAGGTCGCCCTTTTTTCTACCGCTCTTTTCAGGATTTGGATAGCCGACAGCAACAGGCCCTCACCGAAGGGCTGTTTCAAGTTTTGCAGACCATGCCCCCAGGACTTGACTATTTTGATTTTCAGTTTGCCGAGCAGCGGGTCTTCGTTTACCCCCTCGGGCCGGAATGGGCGCTGCTGGTGGCGGTGAATGACGAGCTGGTGATGCCGGTTTACACCTTGGCCGTGAACCGCCTGCGAGCCGAGCTGCAGCAGGATACGCCAAAGGGCTTGGCCACCTTTCGTCTATTTACCAGCCAGGCGGAGGCAGGCCGGAACGCTACCCAGCCCAGTTCCGCTCCTGCGGCGGGCCCGCGCATGGAGATGGATGTCTTCGTGCAATCTCTGAACCGTCTCTGCCAGATTACAACCGGCTATTTGGGCAAGGCGGTGATCGTCAACTATTGGAAGGCAGCACGGCAGGAAGTGGTGGAACGCCAGGGATCCAAAGCAGAATGGCTGAACCAGTTCGAGATCGAGCGCAGCGGCCAGATCCACTACCGGGGATCCCTCAAGGAACTGGACGAATCTCAGCAAAGGGTGCTACGGGATTGGGTGCTGGCTTTTTTCCGTCGCTGTGAAGAGGTAATCCACGATTTTCGCAACTTGATCAAATCGACAGAACTGGGCCTATGAAAAAGGGGCAGGCTTTTTCCTAAGTAGGGCTATCGGCGAACTCTACCCGGCTCTTGGTCGAGGAAAATCCAGGCTAAGCTATGACCATGATCAACCCGGATCGCGCCAGGTGCAGACAAGATCCCTGCCTGGGGATGTCCCTTCTTGTCGCCGCAAGCCGACCCAGCGAAAGATCCGCTTTGCTACCGCGATGCCGCCGGATCCCTCGTTAGTATGGGGTTACGGCGCGCTATGCGAAGGAGTTGCCATGCTGAGAATCGTCACCCAGCTAGCCGAGGCTGAAGCCGAGCTTAGACGGATCTCGGAGCGCACTCAGGCTGACCAGAACCTGCACCGTGAAGCAACCGTGCGGGAGATCCTGCAAGCGGTACGCCGTCAGGGGGATCGTGCCCTGCTGGCCTATACGGCTGAGTTTGACCAGGTGGAGCTGAGCGTTGCCGAACTGAAGGTGTCTGGGGCCGAGCTGGAGGCGGCTTACCAGGCGGTGTCTCCGCAATTGCTTTCAGCCTTACGGCTGGCCAAGCAGCGCATTGAGGCTTTTCACCGGCAGCGGGTGCCCAGCAGTTGGGTGAGCTTTCCCGGCCCTGAGATCGTTTTGGGCAAGCAATACCGCCCTGTGGATCGCGCCGGCCTCTACATTCCGGGGGGGCGGGCCGCCTACCCCAGCACGGTGTTGATGAACGCCATCCCGGCCCAGGTGGCAGGGGTGCCCGAGATTGTGATGGTGACGCCACCGGGATCCGACGGCTCGGGGGGCAAGGGGATTAGCCCGGCCATTTTGGTGGCCGCCCAAGAAGTAGGCATCCACACCATCTATCGCGTTGGAGGGGCTCAGGCAATAGGGGCTTTGGCCTACGGCACCGAGACCATCCCCAAGGTGGACGTGATCACCGGCCCCGGCAACATCTACGTAACTTTGGCCAAAAAGCTGGTGTACGGCACGGTGGGGATCGACTCGCTGGCCGGGCCATCGGAGGTGTTGATCATCGCCGACGAGAGCGCCAACCCCCTTTATGTGGCTGCCGATTTGCTGGCCCAAGCCGAGCACGATCCCTTGGCGGCGGCCATCCTTCTGACCACCGATCTCCAGCTGGCCCAGCAGGTGCAGCAGGCGGTGGCCACCCAGATGGAGGCCCATCCCAACCGTCTGATGGTGGAAAAGTCGGTGGTGAATTACGGGCTGATTGCGGTGGTGCCGGATCTGACGGCGGCGGTGGCTTTGTCCAACCTGTTTGCGCCAGAGCATTTGGAACTGCAGGTGGCAGATCCCTGGGCTTTGCTGGATCCCATTCGCCATGCGGGGGCCATTTTCTTGGGCCACCATACTCCGGAGGCGGTAGGAGATTACCTGGCTGGCCCCAACCATACCTTGCCCACCGCCGGTGCGGCCCGCTATGCCTCGGCTTTGGGGGTGGAAACTTTCCTAAAGCATTCCAGTCTGATTCAATACAGCTCAGCGGCTTTGCGGGAGGTGGCCAGCGCCATTCAGGCTCTCACACAAGCGGAAGGGTTGCCCGCCCACGGCCAGTCGGTACAGGTGCGGTTGGCGGAGGAGCGCTAATCAAGCCCTGGTCGCAGTTAGCTAGACCGCCGGGAAGCCCCACCCTCTGTTAGTGACTAGTGGCTAGTCACTATCCACTCACCACTATCCAGGGTGAGGGTCGGGATAAAAGGCGAGGACACGATGCTTTGTCCTTACTGGTGCTATGACCGGCGTAGCAGGATTTTATACGCTCATCATGAGAACTGCCTATCAATATCGCTTACGCCCTACCTCTAGCCAAGTTGCTCTAATGGAGCAATAGCTAGAGTTGTTGCGGAAGCACTATAACTATCGCTTGGCAGAGCGCTTTGCGTGGTGGGAACACAATCGCTGTGATATCAATGCTTGTTCTCGGTGCGGCAGCTTACCCCAGAGCTGGAAGCCATCCTCAGCTAGAAATCGCAGGAGCCCCGCACTGTACCCGTAGGGTCAGTGCCGGGAGGAATGCGCTTTGAT
>NZ_JANSIL010000070.1:0-650 GCF_047462015.1 Synechococcus sp. R5-13
TCGCCTACGCTTGGGTCTCGGTGCTTTACTCAGCCTAGACTGCAGATCGTCTAGGTGGTAGCACAGCCGAACGATTCTGCCAAAGTCTCCCTTGGCGATATCTACAAAGCCCGCCCCATCAAACCCTGTAAGGAAGCTTCTTACTCCAGGGTCAAGCGCAACCACCCCCTTTGCTAACGAACACTGCTCGTTCACGGGCTCGGGGAAGATGGCATACCATCTATCTTTCACCCGCATTAGCTTAGTCCCATAGGCACACTTTTGCGGCACCGCTTCTGACGCCGTAAACGACAAACCCTTCGTGAGCTTCGGATACCACCTGCCCTGACTGAAATTACTGTTGTTGAACTGCAAGGTGTGGGTCTTATCCCTCACACTGCGAAACCGAGCTTCCTTGCTTTGGCGAAACGCTTGCCATGCCTCCATGACGGCGTTCTGCTTAATGTGGCAGGGGGCTTCCTTCACCCACTGCGGCAAGTCCGATTGCAGGATAATATTCCGCAGCTTTTCTAGGGTTTTAGTAGTGCCATGCTGACGCTGATAGGCAATCGCTTGGTTGTAGCAGTACCGGCACGCCGCTTGCCACCGCTTCCAAACTTTAGCCAGCGCTGGCTCCGGATAAATCCGTATCTTTCTCGATTGCAGCCCGA
>NZ_JANSIL010000071.1:0-15390 GCF_047462015.1 Synechococcus sp. R5-13
TGCCTTAAACAACCGTTTCTGGTGTCCGCAGTACAATTATAACCATGGAGGCGGACTTTCCTCTCGACACTGATCCTACCGGTACAGCACGGGGCTCCTGCGATTTCTAGCTGAGTGCTCAAGATGGATCCCTCTCATGTGCCCCTGGGTTTGCCGCTCATCTTGGGAGAGGTGCTTTTCGACTGCTTCCCCACCGAGGTTGTGCTGGGTGGGGCGGCTTTGAATGTGGCTTGGAACCTCAAGGGGCTGGGATCCGATCCCCTCTTGCTCAGTCGTGTTGGCCAAGACGAGGCCGCCAGAGAGCTGCTGGGGGCCTTGCGACGGCAGGGGCTGCGCCTGGAGGGTCTGCAGCAGGATTCTGTTCACCCCACCGGCAAGGTTCAAGTAACCCTGGATGAGCAAGGGATCCCCACCTTCGCCATCTTGCCCGACCAAGCCTACGACTACATCCAGTTGGATATCGGGGCTCTGCAAGCTCTCCAGCCCAGCCTGCTCTACCGGGGCAGCTTGGCAGCCCGCCGGGAGGCAGCCCATCGCCACTTTCAAGAGGGGATCCCCGCTTTGGGCTGTCCCGTGTTTCTGGATCTCAACCTGCGGGATCCCTGGTGGCATCCAGACGCCATCCGGGAGATGCTGCGCACCTGCACTTGGCTGAAGCTGAACCAGGCAGAGCTGGAGCAAGTGGCCCAACTGGAAGGGATCCCTCCTGGAGACCTGCTGGAGCAAGGACAGATCCTCCAGGCTCATCTGAACCTGAAAGGTCTATTTCTGACCTTGGGAGCGGCAGGCGCGCTGCTGATCACCCCTACTCAGATCCATCGGGCCGACCCAGTGCCCGCGCCTCAGCTGGTGGATACAGTGGGGGCGGGAGATGCATTTAGCGCCGTGGCCATCCTGGGGCTGTTGCGGGGATGGCCGGAGGCAGTTCTGGTGCAACGAGCCGTGCAATTTGCGGCGGCCATCTGTGGGATCCCGGGGGGAGCACCTTCGGATCCGGAGTTTTACCGGCCCTTCTGGCAGGCATGGGAGATCCAGGAGATCCAGAGGCCAAGGGTTCAATGAAACTGGCGCAGGTGAAACTGGGCGTAGCGCCCCCCTTTGCCCAGCAATTCTCGGTGATTTCCCTGCTCCAGCAATTGCCCCTGCTCCAAGACGAAAATGCGGTGGGCAGTGCGTACCGTCGAGAGGCGGTGGGCAATCACAAAAACGGTGCAGCGTTGCATCAGCCGTTGCAGTGCTTCCTGCACCAACGCTTCCGACTCGTTGTCCAAAGCCGAGGTGGCCTCGTCCAGGATCAAGATCTTGGGGTTGAGGAGCACGGCGCGGGCAATGGCCAGCCGTTGCCGTTGTCCACCGGAGAGGGTGACCCCCCGTTCTCCCACGCGGGTGGCGTAGCCATCGGGCAAGCTCTCGATAAAGGTGTCAATGTTGGCCACCTGGGCCGCCTGGCGTACCGCTTCCAGGTCAAAATGCTCTTGTCCGTAGGCGATGTTGCTGGCAATGGTTCCCGAAAACAGGGTGATCTCCTGCGGCACAATGCCGATCTGCCGGCGCAGGCTCTTGAGGGTGACGGTGCGGATGTCGATGCCGTCGATGCGGATGCAGCCCTGCTGGGGATCGTAAAAGCGGGGAATCAGGCTCACCAGGGTGGATTTGCCGGCGCCGGAGGATCCCACCAGGGCCACAATCTCGCCGGGAGACACCTGAAAGCTGATCTGTTTGAGCACCGGCTGATCCGGTTTGTAGGCAAAGGAAACTTGGTCGAACTCCACCCAACCCTGAATGGGAGGCATGGGGCGGGCCCCGGGCAGCTCCCGGATTTGGGAGCGGGTGTTTAGCAGCTCGAAAATCCGCTCCACCGAAGCCTCACCCTGTTTCAGCTCGCTGTAGTTGTTGGTGATGTGAACAATAGGGTCGATCAACATGGCAACACCGGCGATAAAGCCGAGAAACTGGCTGCCGGTCAGGTTGCCCTGGCTAATTTGCCAGCCGCCCACCCAAAACACCCCCAACACGCTCATGGCGTACAGAAAACCCACCACCGGGTCTTGAATGGCTTTCACCTGTTCGGTCTGAAACCGGGCCAGGCGGTTGCTTTCGGCAATGGCACTGAAGCGGCGAATTTCGTAGTCCTCAGCCGCAAAGGCGCGAGTGAGGCTGATCCCGGCAAACACTTCAGTCAAGAGGGCGGCCAAATCCGACATCTTCTCTTGGTTGAGGCGGGAGCGAAACAAAAGGCGATCCCCAAACCAACTGATCAAGGCTCCCATCAGGGGGGCTATCAGCAAGGTGGTCAAGGTGAGAATGCCGTTGAGATAGAACAGGTAGGCCACCACCGCCAAGATGGTGAGCACGCTGGGGATGAAGCGATGGAAAAACCGCTGCACCACCTCTCCCACCCGATCCAGATCCCCCGTGAGGCGATAGACCAGATCGCCAGTGCGGCTGCCGGAAAAATAGTCCACATCCAGTGCCTGCAGGTGGGCATAAATCTGTTGGCGCAATTCCAAAACCATTTGCAAGGAGGCCCTCGCCATCAGGGTGTCTTGGCCATACTGAAAAGCGCCGCGCACCAAGAAAAACACCACCCCAATCAAGGCCAGCATCCGCAATTGCCCCAGATCCCCGGCACCAATGGAGCGGGCCACCCACTCGATCAAGTAGGCGAGGGCGGGCATGGTTAGCACAAAGCCAAGGGTACAGGTTAGCCCCAGCAACAACATCCACAGATGGGGCCGAATGAAGGGAGTGAGACGGCGATAGCTACGACCCGGATGCACAAATCACAAACCAGAAGGGCCTCTGACCCAACCAGCTTACAGGATAGTGTTGCGGACTGCTGCCGGGATCCCTGAAACTGGCCGGTAGAGCTGAAAGCCGCTGCGGCCATTTTCCTTGACCTGGTAGAGGGCCAAGTCGGCATGGTGCAAAAGGGTGGACACTTCTACGCCGTCTTGGGGGTAGAGGGCGACGCCAATGCTGCAGGTCACGGAAAGGGAATGGCCCTCGCAGGAGAAGGGAGTTTGAAAGGCATCGACAATCCGCTGAGCCAGACGCGCTGCCACTGTGGGGCTGCCAATTCGGGGCAGCAGCAGGGTGAACTCATCCCCTCCCCAGCGGGCGACGATATCTCCAGGGCGAACGCACTTGGTTAACCGTTCAGCTACCCCCTGCAACAGGGCATCGCCGACACCGTGGCCGAAGGTATCGTTGATGTCTTTGAAGTGATCCAAATCCACAAAGAAGAGGGCCAGAGATTCACTGTAGTATTGCTGCAGGGCCTGCTGCAGCCGCTCCCGAAAGGATTCGCGGTTCACCAAACCTGTCAGGGCATCATGATGAGCGCGAAACTCCATGTAGGCTAAGCTCTGCTTTTGGGCGGTGATGTCTTCGCAAATGCCTTCATAGCCGAGGATGTTTCCGGCTTTATCTTTAACCAAACGGGCCTTTTCTCGGACCCAGATGATCGAGCCATCCCGCCGCCGCAGCCGGTACTCAAAGCCGCGTACGGATCCCTGCTCCTGCAATAGCCGCACAAATTCTTCCCACTGGCTGGGATCCACATAGAGCTGCCGCTTGCCCGCCTCTTTCGCTTCGCGCATCAATTCTTCGGGGGAGCTGTAGCCGCAGATCTGGGCCAGCATCGGGTTGGCGGAGAGATACCGACCTGCCGCATCGGTGAAAAAAATGCCCTCTACCGCATTCTCGAAAAAATTGCGATAGCGCTCCTCAGCCTGGCGCAGCTCCTCTTCCACTTGCCGGCGCTCCGAGATCTCGAGGGCCAGAGACACCAAATCCGCCAGGGATCCGGCGAAGTTTTGCTCTTCCAAGGTCCAGTGGCGAGGGGATCCAATGTGCTCGTGGCAGAGAACTCCCACCATCCGTCCTTCCAGTCGAATGGGGGCATCCAGCATTGAGACCACTCCCATTGCTGTCAGGTAGGAATTGCCGAACTCGGCGGTGCGGGGATCCGCCACCACTTGGTCGGCAGCAATGGTGCGCTCTTGCTCCAGGGCTTGAAAATAACGGGGATAGTCTTTGGCCCAGATCTCCGCCCCTTGAGTATGGGATCCCTCGGGGTTGTCTGGGGTGATCTCGAATTGATTGATGCAGCGAATGCTGGAGCGCTCCGACGTGTAGAGCCAGACCCCCACCCGTGCCACCCCCAGGGTATGGGCGGCTGTAGTACAAATCTGTTGCAGAGCAGCTTGTAAGTCTCCTTGGCTGAGGGCTTTGTGCCGGGTGAGCTCCATCAGAGCCCGGTTGTGCTCCAACAGTTGCTTTTGGCTGCGCTGTAGCTGCCACTCCACTTGCTTGCGTGCTGTGATGTCCTGACAGGAGCCGACAATTCGGCTGATTGGCTTGTTCTCCTCAACTACTGGAGAAAGGGTAACGATTAGAACATGGGTCGACTCTGGGTCGGGAGCGGCAGAGGCCGTTAGGCTCAGCTCAAAGCTCACTTGCCGGCCATGGCTGAGGCAGTGTTCGGTGTGCAGTTGAATCTGCGCAGCCAGAGAAGGCGGTAGACAACTCTGGAGCTCTTCTCCCTCGATAGGTCGAGAGGAGAGAAAAAACATCCTGCAAAAAGCCGGGTTACCCACCAAAAACCGACAGCGCGGTTGAGGTGAGCCTCTTTCTGGCTCGGGGGGCAGACACTCAAGGACAAACAACCCATCGCTGACGCTCTCGAACATGGTGCGCAGCACAGCCCGTCCCCGAGCCTGTACCGGGCGCCCACGGTACATGACCTGGGGATTCCACAGATCGGCCCGCGTCAGCGCATCATAAACGCTGCCAGCCTGGTCTAGCCCAGCAGTCCCCCTTTCAACCATAGGCTAGGAACACCCAGTAGACGCTCGGGCAACGGGGAGGGCAAGCCGAAAAAAACAGCTATGAATTCACGCTGTCTCTGCCATTCTACGGTCATCCTATGGAATTGTTGGGGGAGTTTGTGTGTCTCTCGATACAAAAGATCCCCGGGCTGGCACGGGCTTTTGGGTGCTCCGGAGGGGATATTCTTTGAAGCAACTCTTGAGGTTAATTAAAAGAATTATTAAAAAGCCTGTCCTGCCGACGTGAAGGGCTATGCGTCGCCGTTTTCAAGGTTAAACCGCTTCTGGCTCCCGAACTTGTTCTACCCGTACATCGACACGCTTGGGAAGGAACCAGGCTCCTATTAGTTAGAACTGCTCTCATTAGAAAGAACCTCAGCTAGCCCTGGAAAAGGGATCCCTGCCAGACCCAGGATGGCTAATTCCGCGGGCGTGGGATCCCCGATGCATCCAAGGCAAGAGAGGAAGACTGATGGATACAACTCCACCACTCAACCGAGTAACAGCATAGCTCTATTGAGATTAGCTTTCAATAGCGTGCCGGCAAAGTAGGGATCCTCTTTGATAAAGACTTGCATTAAGCTTGAGGAGTCTGGTAGAGTGCTTACCCAAGTAGCAATTGCTAAAGATTTGCAGTTAAGTCTTCTCAGGAGAACAAGCTGCGGAGTGGCAAGCATGGCATGGCAACAGGTTCAGGCGGGGGTGTGGTGTAGGCAGTTGGGGCAATGGGCGCCTCAGTGGTGGCTGGGCTGGAGCCTGGAGCAGGGCTTTCGGCTCTACCGTAAGGAGGTTTCCTCTGCTCTGCCTTCTCTCTCTGCTTTGAGGATTCGCTACCAAGAGCGAGATGGCTGGCTGGATGTGTTTCTGGGAGAAGCCGAACAATGTAACCGACGACGGCGCAGCCTTTTGGATCCGGCAGCGCGGGTAGCCTTGCACTACATGCCGGAAGATTTAGCTCAGATTCAGTCCCTAAAGTGTCCTCACGAGCGCATTCCCCTCGAGCTTTGGCAGCGGCTAACCCAGCAGCCGGGTTGAGGACTGTTGAAGGTTAGAGGGCTATTTACTGTTTTTATTGTTTCAGATGGATCCAGTCCGCTGCGGCAACCGATCCTGCCTCTTCTCGCCTTTCCAGTTCTTCTGGAGAGCGGTAGCCTGTTTTTTTCTTCCTCTAGGCAGGCTTAAGCTGGAGAACGAAGAGTAGCGGCTGCAGCCATGACTGTTTCTAAGCACCAACCCAAGCAGCGCTCCCAGCAGCAGGTCGAGGGGCTGACTTCTCGCCGCCTTTTGAAGGGATCCATCATCGGCGCCGGCCAGGTAGGCATGGCCTGTGCCTACTCGATGGTAATCCAGAACACTCTGGATGAGCTGGTCCTTCACGACATCGACCGCAACAAGCTGGAAGGGGAAGTGATGGATCTGGTGCACGGGATCCCCTTTGTGGAGCCGACGCGGATACGGGCAGGGGAACTGGCTGATTGCGCCGGGTCAGATGTAGTGATTTTAACGGCAGGGGCTAAGCAGCGGCCTGGAGAAACCCGTTTGGATTTGGTGCAGCGCAACGTCGAGATCTTCAAAGGCTTGATCCCGGCCTTGATGGCGCATTGCCCTGACACACTCCTTTTGGTGGTGAGCAATCCCGTTGACATCATGACTTACGTTTCCCTGAAGTTGTCGGGGTTGCCGGCAGGGCAGGTAATTGGGTCGGGGACGGTTTTGGACACAGCCCGCTTTCGCTATCTTTTGGCGGAGCGCCTGGGGGTGGATCCGCGTAGCCTGCACGCCTACATCATCGGCGAACATGGAGATAGCGAGGTGGCCGTTTGGAGCAAGGTGAACATCGCCGGCACCCCGATTGGGGAACTCTCGCCGGACTGGGATCCCGCCTATTTGGGGGATATCTTCGAGCAGGTGCGCAACGCTGCCTACGAGATCATCCGTCGCAAAGGGGCCACCAGCTACGCCATCGGGTTAGGGGTGATGCAAATTGTCCAAGCCCTGCTGCGGGATCAACACCGCGTTTTAACCGTGAGCAGCCTCACCCAAGGGGAGTACGATCTGCCAGAGGTCTGTCTCAGCTTGCCCAGAGTGGTCGGGCGGCAGGGGGTGGAACGCACGCTGGCCATGTCCCTCACCGAGAGCGAGCGCAAGCAGCTGCACCGCTCGGCCCAGATCTTGCGGCAAGTCATCGACAGCATCCGGTGGTAGCCTAGATCTCCTGGACTTTTGTCGCTCCCCTCCAAGCTGGGGGATCCCTTGGTCAGTGGGCGAGGGCCGCAGCTGGCGGCAGGAGGTGGTCTATGGAAGCAGAGGTGCAACAGGGGCAGCAATCGCCTGAGGGCCAACTGGAGAAGCGCCCCCCTTCTCCGCCTTGGGCCGGGATCCCCTTACAGAGGGGCCTCGGTCACCGGGTACGGCAGCACGTCAATCCCCTGCAGGCGCAGTATCAGCAGCCCACCCCCCCACCCCACTGGGAGCGGGTATACCGGCGGCTGGGGCAGCCCTTTCATCTGGATATCGGCACAGGGAGCGGACGATTTCTGCTGCGCCTCGCTCAGGAGCAGCCCGACTGGAACTTCCTGGGGGTAGAGATTCGGCAGGCGCTGGTGGAACGGGCCAATGCCTGGCGGGACGAGCTGGGGCTGGATAACGTCCATTTTCTGTTTGCCAACATCAATGTCTCTTTGCGGCATCTGTTTGCGCCGGGGGATCTCAGCCGCGTAACCATCCTATTTCCGGATCCCTGGTTCAAAAAGCGCCATCACAAACGGCGGATCGTCCAGCCCCAACTGGTGGCGGATCTGGCTCTGCTGCTGCGACCGGGCAGCCCTGTCTTCCTGCAATCGGATATCCAAGAGGTGGCCGAAGAAATGGCAGCTCGATTTTTAGAGCATCCGCAGTTTTGGGATCCCCACCAGGGGCCTTTGGACTCCAATCCCCTCGGCATCCCCACGGAGCGGGAGTGGCACTGCCTACAACTGGGCCTGCCCATCTATCGCTATTGGCTGGAGCGACGGTGACAACAGGACAAATCCGTAATGCAGTAATAACAACTCCATTCCGCCAAGACAATACAGAAGATAGGATATAACCCGCTTGAGTTGGATCCGTCGCCGCAATGTCTCACTCTGAAACCACGGCCTCTGCCGACCCCTCCTCTGCTTGGTTTTCTGTTCGCCGTGGGATCCTCAACCTGCTGAGCCTATTGGCCATTGTGATTGTCGGGCTTTCTCTTTCCAGCAGTTGGTTTCAGCCGCCGCCCCAAACGCAGTTGGATTTGTTGCAAACCGATCTCGCCCTGCAAGCTTCCCGCACCCTCGATGATCCCCGCTATCAGGATCTGGCACGGGCACTTTTGGGTCAGGATGTGTTCAAGGTGGCCCAAAATCGCTATCAGCAGACCGCCGATAACTACGCCGAACGCCTGAAACGTTTGAAACGGCTGGCCCGTTTAACTCCTGCTGGCGAATCTGAGGCGGCCAGCCCAGAACTGGCCCAATCTCCAGAGGTGGATCCCGCCCTTTTGGCCTCCATGCAAGATTTGCAGACGGAGCTGGATGCGCTTTGGCTGCGCCTGGGCTTGCTCTATGCCTACCAAGAAGATCTGGAAGCTGCTCGGCAGCAATGGCAGCAGATCATCGACCTGGAACGTCCCGTGGAGCTGGAATCGAGCCAAAAGGGGGCAGCGCGGGTTTTGCAAGGGCTGTGGGGAACACCGCGGCGCATCTTGCCAGAGGCGGAGGTGCAGATTCGCAATCATCTGGATGGTTGGTTTGAGGCGGTGGCTCTGCAACAGCTTTACCGACTGCAGCAGCGCAGCGATAGCCTGAATGCCCTCAACCAACAGCAGGAAAAATTGGCCTTGGCGGCTCTATTTCGACTGGCGGTGGTGGGCGGGATCCCCGTGCTGGGGGCACTGCTGGGGTTGATGCTCTTGTTGGGCTGGCTGGGCTGGAGCCTTTGGCGCAAACGTCCGCTTCTGGGCTCTGCTTGGGAAGTGCCTTGGCCGGGGATCGGGGCGCAAGCGGTGTTGACCGGCTGGTTTTTGGGGTTTATCGCCCTCAACGCTTTGGTGCCTCGACTTTACATCATCATCCTCGGCCTGGGGGCACGGCAGCTCAGCCCTTGGCAGCAGGCGGTAGCCCTGTTTCTCACCTACAATTCCGGCGCTTTGCTGGGGGCAGGGTTATTGTACCGTCTCTTGCACGCCTACCCCGGCTGGCAGAGGGTGCTGCAGGTGCGGTTGTGGGGTCCTTGGCTGCTGTGGGGCTTGTGTGGCTACTGGGTGGCCTTGCCTTTGGTGGTGCTGGCAGCGGCGCTGTCGCAGTTGCTGCTGCCGCAGGCAGGGGGTGGGAACCCTATTCTGCCTCTGCTGCTGGACAGCCATGGCTGGGGGGCGCGGTTGGTGTTTTTGGCCGTGGTGTCTGTCTGTGCCCCTGTTTTTGAGGAGGTGCTGTTCCGGGGCTTTTGGCTGCCCACCCTAAGCCGCCACCTGCCTATGGGGGCCGCCATTGTGCTCAGCGCCTTTACCTTTGCCCTTGCCCACCTCAACCTCTCTGATCTGCTGCCTCTGACCATGCTGGGGGTGGTGCTGGGGGTGGTGTACAGCCACAGCCGCAACCTGCTGGCTCCCATCCTGCTGCACAGCCTCTGGAATACGGGATCCCTGGTGACGCTGCTGGTGCTGGGGGGTGCGCGTTAAGGGGGGCTCTGCCTACTTTTTCCTGCCGAAGAGGCGGCTCAAGAACCCGCCGTTGTCTTCTTTGCGGGGAGGCGGCACCACTTTCTGAGCCTGTGACGTTTGACGGCTGGCCACTCGCGTTGGCGGGACGGAGTCCTTGGGGACGGGAACGGGCTGTTGAGTGGTGACCTGCTGCATCCAACGGCGCACTTCTGCCATCAACTCGGCGTTGGCGGGTTCTAGGCGACTGGCTTGCATAAAGTCTGCTTTGGCCATGCCGGTATTCCCCTGCTTCAGGTGGGCAATGCCCCGGTGCAGGTAGTAGCGGGCCACGTTGGGCTCAGCGCTGATGGCAAAGTTCAGATACTGCACCGCATCCCGGTATTGCTTGCGCTCGATCATGTCCAAGGCTTGGATAAAGCGGGTTTCCGCAGGGCTGAGCTTGGGAGCCGGAGGTGGGGTGGGAACGGGCTGAACAGGGGGACGGGTGGGCGGAGCAACAGGAGAGCTGGTGGGGGGTGGCACCGGGATCCCACCCACAGTGGTACGGCTGGGGGAAGGGGTTGGGATCCCGGTCGCGGTAGTGGTTCTAGAGGCAGGGGCTAGGCTCCCCTGGTAGCCGGCCTTGAGCAACAAATAGGCCAGGTTCAGCTCGCTCAATTGCTCGGTTTTCTCGAGCAGGGTTTCCATGGAGCTGTATTGCTCTTTGGCCAGCTTCTCCACCCGTCTGACATACTCTTCCTGCCAATGGGGGTGCTCGGCCAAGCCCTTGACGGCTTCCCCAGAGGGCCAAAGATCCGGGGGGGGCGTCTCCAAAAGGCGTTTAATCCGCATTTTGAGCACAGTTTCGTATTCCCCTCGCTCCCGCTCTTTGGTCAGCACTTCGTTGGCCGGGTTGACCAGCTTGGCAAAGAGGATGTTGGCGCGTTCTGCACCTTCGGGATCCCCCACAAACCGATCCGGGTGGAGGGCCTTGGCCGCCTGCAGGTAGCCGCGCCGGATCCCCTTGGAGTCGGCGGTAAGGGGCACGCCTAAGATGGCGAAATGGTCAGTCTCGTAGCGGGCTAGTCCTCGGTTGAGGCGGGGGACATTAGAGTTGGATCCCATAGTTGCCACTTCTCTAAAATCTGCTGCAAGGTTCCGTTTTCGATCAGGCTGGAAATCGCCCCATCCACAGCTTCCTTCAGGGAAGGATGCTGAGAGGATACTACTCCCACCAGAGGCATGGGGAACAGGGGCGGCCCCACCAGGCGCAGCCGGGATCCAGCTTGGCGCAGGTTTAGGGCGGCAACAGGCTGATCGACCAGCACGGCATCCAACTGGCCGGCTTGTAGCTGAGCAAACAAGCGCTCAGGGTTGCTGGTGGCAAAGAGACGAATGGCGTTGCCCCTCCTCTCGTTATACGCCTCCAGTAGGGCTGCCCCCGTACTGTTAACTACAATGCCCACTTTGCGGCCAAATAATTGCGACAGTGTCTCGATGGCCGGTTCCTCTGGCCCGGAGGCGGGGAAGGGATCCCGTACCACCAAGCGCTGCGGGCTGAGATAGTAGGGCCGGGTGGCCAGAAACTGCTCCGGATCCAAGCCCAAAGCTTCCCGCGCTCCCCAGATCAAGTCCACCTCATCCGCTTGCAAAGCTGCCAACTGTTCGCTCCAGGCCACATAGATGGGATCCACCTGCACCTGAAGGGTTTGGGCAAGCGCCTCCAGGATATCCCACTCGAAGCCGGCGTAGGTTTGTCGCTCCAAGTCGGTATAGAGATAGGCCGGCCCCAGACTGGGATCCAAGCCAACTCGAATGCGCCCCCGAGCTTGGATCTCAGTCCAACGGGAATCAGGGGGCTGTGCCCGCTCGGTGGGGGCGACTTTCCCTTGTGCCGGCTGAGGGTAACCGGGGCCAGCAGTGGCAACCCCAAGGGCCATCGCTCCCAAGAGGAGAGCCAGGCCGAACTGTGCCGCCCGGCAGCGATGTCGCTGTTTTCTGTGGAGCTTGCTAACCAATCTTCTACCTACCCTGCCCGACACGGATGTTTTGTAGTCTTCTTGATTATTCTTCAACTACTTCTGTCTCGAATTCAACTCGTTCAACCGGCAAGCTTTCCCGGTTCTGATAGGCTGGGCGTGGATCCCGCCGCATGGGAAAGGAGACCGGCAAAGGCCGCACCTGGGCCAGTTCTTCTTGCAGAGCAGCGTGTAACCAGCCATTGCTGGCCAACAGTCGGCCACTGTAAACATCCACCGGGCTGCCATCATAAGCGGTCACCTTGCCGCCTGCCTCTCGCACCAGGACGATCCCTGCGGCAATGTCCCAAGGGGAGAGGCCCCGCTCCCAGTAGCCATCCAACTGGCCGGTGGCCACATAGGCCAAATCCAGAGCTGCAGATCCGCCGCGCCGTACTCCTTGGGTGAGATGGGTAAAGTGGCAAAACTCGGCGTAGTTGTTGTCGGGGGTTTCGCGACGATCGTAGGCAAAGCCGGTCACCAGCAAGCTCCGAGACAATTCAGCCGTTGTGGAGACTCGAATGGGTTGGCGGTTGCGGGTAGCCCCCATCCCTTGGACGGCGCGAAACAGATCCCCGCGAAAAACATCACAAACAACCCCCAAAACCGGCTCCCGCCCCTGCAGCAAACCAATGGAGACGGCGGCAAAAGGGTAGCCATGGGCAAAGTTGGTGGTGCCATCCAGGGGATCGATCATCCAAGCGTAGGCGCCCTCCGGGGATCCCTGCTGGCCTGATTCCTCGGTCAAGATGACATCTTCGGGGAAGTGCCGCCTCAAGATTTTCAAGATGAGATCCTCGGAAGCGCGATCCGCCGCAGTCACCAAGTCGCCCGGACGTTTCTCCTCAATGGCAAGGGTGCCCCCCACATAACTGCGCAGCAAAGCTCCTGCCTCCAGGGCAGCTTCTGTGGCCACATCCAACCGACGCAGCAGGGCCTCCGTCACACCCTCACCTCAAGGTTAAAAACCTGCTACTCAGAATAGCCCGCCTGAGGCTGTGGCTCCCAAGGGATCCCTGAAAGCCAAAATAGGCCCGACCCAAACCCAATTTTTTGGGAAAGGGGGTATCTCCAAGGCTGCCTATGGTGTATAGTACAGTACACTGGGGCTTGTGGGTTTTCCGGCAGCCCGCCAAGACCAGAGTTCCTTTGAAAGCAGTAGGGTTTTGGGGAACTATAGATAAGACTTTGAATTTGGAAAGCCAAGCTGCTGTAAATGGCGTTGAGCGTTGAGGGGAGAAGACCTTTGCCACATAGCTACGACGATTTTTTCACCTCCATCACAGAGGTTGGCGGGAAAAGTCCTCTTCCCAGCCAGGGCTTTGATCTGCCGGCGGATTTGTTCGATCGAGTCCCTGAGCAGCCGGTATCCCATCCGGAGTTCACCCTGTCCATCTGCCATCCTGTCCGGCCCTGCAGCTACATCCTGCGGGAGAGTATCTACACGGTTGGACGGGATCCCTCCAACGCCATCCAGATCGTCAATCGGTTTGTCTCGCGTCACCACGCTTACCTGGTGCGGGTGCCCACCAAGTCCAACCGGACAGGGTTTACCTATTGCCTGATCGACGGCAACCGCAAGGGCCAGTCCAGTACCAATGGGGTGTTTGTCAACGGCACGCGGGTGGCCACTCACTACCTGAGGAGCGGAGATGTCATCTATTTCGGGCCGGAGATCCGCGCCTATTTCTTCGAGGTGGCCCGCATTCTCCCTGTGAACCCCTTTGACATCGACCCTGGCCTTGGCGAAGAGCTTCAGCTTCCCCACGACACAGGAAGCCACCGCAACCGTTGACAGATCTAAAGCTGCATCGCTAGATTAATTAAGCTGGTTAAGCAATGTGAATTGGGGCATCGCCAAGCGGTAAGGCAGCGGGTTTTGGTCCCGCCATTCGGTGGTTCGAATCCATCTGCCCCAGCTTAAAATCCAACCGAGAGCACAAAGGCGCAAGCCCTTGGGATCCCGTGCAGACCTGGGGTTTCGGCTCTTGGCATCAGCAGGGCGCGTTGCTCTGGGGAACTGAGGAATCATGGGGTCGCCTTTGCCAACGGAGGCCCTGGCTTGGCGAGGCTGGCCGCGGGGAGAATGGCAACAACCAGAAACCAAGGGTGAGGGATCCGGGGTGAGCTGTTCAGGTCGATCCTTGATGGTGGTGGGAACTTCTTCCCACGTGGGCAAAACCCTGCTGGTAACAGCCCTTTGTCGCATTCTCAAGAAAGCGGGAAAAAGGGTTGCCCCCTTCAAAGCTCAGAACATGTCCCTCAACGCCTATGTCACCCCAGACGGCAAGGAGATTGCCTACGCGCAGGCTCTGCAAGCTTGGGCTGCCGGGATTCCCCCTGCGGTGGAGATGAACCCAATCCTTCTGAAGCCCCAGGGCAATCTGACTTCCCAGATCGTCTTGAACGGAGTGGCGGTGGGCACCTACCGCGCCGGAGAGTATTACGAGCGCTGGTTTGCGCCGGCCTGGCAAGCGGTCAAAGAAGCCCTTGCTCGCCTACAACAGCAGTACGACTGGATCCTTTGCGAGGGGGCAGGCAGTCCGGCAGAGGTGAACCTCAAACATCGGGACTTGGCAAATATGCGGGTTGCCTTGCATTTGGGATCCCCCACTTGGCTGGTGGCGGACATCGACCGAGGTGGGGCGCTGGCCCATGTGGTGGGCACGCTCCAACTGCTGGAACCTGAAGAACGGGCCCTGATCCGGGGCATTGTCATCAACAAGTTTCGGGGCTCGCGGGAATTGTTGCAGCCCGGCCTGGATTGGCTGGAAAACTACACCGGGATCCCAGTTGTCGGGGTCTTGCCTTGGGTGGACTGGGTTCTGCCCCAAGAGGATTCGATGGGAATTGAGGCCAGCCCCCAGCTCTGGGAAGATCGCCGCGACCGGGCCGGTGGCCAAGCCCTGAGGGAAGGGCGCCTGGAGATTGCTGTGGTGCGTTTGCCCCAGGTGGCCAATTTCTCGGATTTTGACCCCTTGTTGGCGGAGCCCACCGTCCATCTGCGCTGGGTTCACCCCGGCCAAAGTTTGGGATCCCCGGATGTGGTCATCCTGCCCGGCAGCAAAACCACCCTCAACGATCTGTTCGCGTTGCAAAAGACCGGCCTGGCCGAGCAACTGCGCCAATACTCCGGCCATATCGTCGGCATTTGCGGCGGACTGCAAATGTTGGGAGAAACCATCGCCGATCCCGAAGGCTGGGAGGGGATCGCCGGCACCTACTCGGGGTTGGGCTTTCTCCCTTTGACCACCGTTTTACAGCCCACCAAGGTCACCCAGCAGGTACAGACCCAAAGCCGATGGCCTGCCCTGGCCCCCATCCAGGGGTACGAAATTCATCAGGGATCCACCCAGGCGGATCCCTCTGGTTGCCTGCCGCTGTTCGAGCAAGAGAACCTGGGCTGGCGGGATCCCACGGGTCGGATTTGGGGCAGCTATCTGCATGGCCTGTTTGACAACCACCTGTGGCGGCGACAATGGCTGAACTGGCTGCGCCGACAAAAAGGCTGGGATCCCTTGCCGGATCTGGAGGGCCACTATGCTCAGCAGCGGGAGCAATTGCTGGAGCGCCTGGCCGATCTGTGGCAGCCTCACCTGGACTTGGGCCTGTTGATGGAATAGCCCATCGGCGATGGGGGAGAGAAGTGGGGTGGGAGGCTATGTTGCGCCAGGTTACGCCAGCGCGACCGGAAATCCAGGATCCACTCAACCGGTTGCCTCGGCTACCTCTGCCTGACCCGAAGAAGTCCGCTCCGAAAGACTTATGCAACGCTGAACAAAACAGAACTTTGCCCAGCATCGCTGCTTTCTTCCTGCTTCAGCGACCCATGACTAGCGGCAGAGTTCACCCCCACCACCCCGCCAGAGGAGTCTCCACA
>NZ_JANSIL010000072.1:0-11043 GCF_047462015.1 Synechococcus sp. R5-13
CCCTACACCCATTCCCACGACAAAGCCAGAACCCACCCCTACTCCTCCACTGACCCCATTACCGACAGCCACCCCGCAACCCACTCCTCCGCCACAACAGCCCACCCCAACTCCGGCGGTTACCCCCACCTCTACAGCGACTCCACTCACCTCCGCCCCGGTTACCTCAAGCACCCCTCTGCCCCGCTTTACCCCCTTGATCCAAGGGATCCGTTCCAGCGTAAAGACTGCCGCCGCTCCGCCTTCCCCCGGCAGCGAGAGCAGATTGGGGCCAAGGGATCCTGAAACTGGGACACCTGGCGGTATAGGTGCAGCCCAACCCCATTCCTCTGCCCCAACACCTGCCACCCCCAGTTCCTCCCCACCGACAGTGGCTGCCAACCCCCAGCCGGACATCCTGGCCCGCCCGATCCCCGGTCGCAATCCTCCGCCCCCCTACCCTCCTCAAGCTCGCCGTCTCGGCCAACAGGGGCAGGTGCTGCTGCGGGCCAAGGTCAATGCCCAGGGGCAGGTGCAGCAGGTGGAGATCGCCTCTTCCAGTGGGTTTCCCGCCCTGGATAGGGCAGCGCAGGAGGCGGTGCAGCGGTGGGAATTCAGCCCGGCCTTGAGAAACAACGCCCCCATCGAGTCTTGGGTGGTGGTGCCCATCCAGTTCACCCTCAATTGATTGCTGTTTGGGAATTGTTTTGGAGATTGTCTATGCTGTCTCGTCTTTCTCGCCGTCAACTGTTCGCCTTTGGTCTGGCCAGCGTGGGGGCCTGGGGAATGGGGCGTTTGGCCCAAGCCCAAGGTCGGATCCCTCAGGAGCCACTCCTGTCAGCGAGACAGAGTCCTTTTCGTCGGGTAGCCAGCCTCACCACCTTGACTGCCGATATCCTCTATCGCTTGGCCCCCGATAGGTTGGTGGGGATCCCTGCCGGTCGTTTGTTGGAGGAGGATCCCCGCTTCCAAGGCTTGACCCGCCTGGGGCTGGGCAACCAACCCAACCTGGAGCAGCTTGTGGCCCTACAACCGGACTGGGTGGTGGGGGCCAGTGGCTTTCACGAGGCTCTGGCAGAACGGCTGCAGGAGCTGGGGATCCCCACCTACCTCACCCGCGTGGACAGTTGGGCTGCTTTGGAAGAGACGATTGCCACCCTGGCTGCTGCTTTGGGGGCGGATCCCGATCCCTTGCTGCGGCAGTATGGATCCCTTTTGCCCCAGGAACTGCCCCGCGTTCGACCCAAAACCTTGCTCTTGGTGGGCACCCAGCCGATTCTTTCTCCCAACCGGCAAAGCTGGGCCGGGGATCTGCTGGAACGCTTTGGCGCGGACAATCTCACCGCTACCTTGCAAAGCCAAGGGCCTTTTCGGGGCTACGTCACCCTTTCGGCAGAGCGCATCCTGGAAGCCAACCCAGAAGTTCTGCTGGTGGTCAACCCGGAGGCGGCGGATCCCTTGGCGTTTTTCCGTTCCCGCCCCTTTTGGAATCGGTTGCAAGCCGTCCAAACTGGGAAAGTTTATGGATTTGACTACTACGGCTTGGTCAATCCCGGTAGCTTGGAGAAAATTAGAGTTGCCTGCGAGCAGTTAGCCCGCATTTTTTGAACGGACTTGGAGTGTCTCTCTAGTCCAAGCTATAGCGGGTCAGGCGCTGCACTTGCTCGGGAGCAAGGCCAAGCTCTTGGGCAATCTGAGCCGACACCTGGTCTGGATCCAGTTGTGGAAATTCAAATTCCAGCTTGCGCAGGTGGGGATTGGTGGTAGTCACCTCCACCTTGGTGTAGCCACGGGAGCGGCGGATCTCCGCCTGAATGGAAAGAATATCCAGAGCCAAGGTGGCTTGTTGCTGGCTGCGAATCGCCAAAGGTTGCTCTAGCCGGCGAGGACGGCTCAGCGCTTGGCCCGTCACCCACTCTCCCCCCGCCACAAAAAGAAGCCCTGCCAAGGGCAGCACCAGCCAAAAATCAAACCCTAGATCTTGCCACCGATGGATTTTGGGCCACCCCACCGTTGTTCTCTCCCTTGCAGAGGGCTATTTCCGTGATCCATCCTAGCCTGGGCAGTGGGAACTGGCCGTCTTGGTCAACGGCGCACAGGACGATGCGAATTTTGCTGGTGGAGGACGACCCGGAACAGTTGGAGCCTTTACAGGCTGCCCTGTCCAAGTGCGGCCACGTGGTTGACTGTGCCAAGGAAGGGGAGATGGCTGCCTGGCTGATGGAGGAGAAAGCCTATGATCTCCTGATTTTGGATTGGATGCTGCCGGGGCCAAGCGGGATCCAGCTCTGTCGGCAATACCGCCAATCGGGGGGATGTGCGCCGGTGCTGATGTTAACTGCCAAAGACGCAACATCGGATGTGGTGCAGGGGTTGGATGCGGGGGCGGACGACTATTTGGTCAAGCCGGTGGATCTGGTGGAGCTGCTGGCACGGGTGCGGGCTTTGGGACGCCGTTCCCCCCAATGGCAAGGAGACAGCCTCAGCCTGGGATCCCTGCACTTGCACTTGGCCAACCTGACCCTAGAGCGGCAGGGGAGGCAGGTACAGCTTTCGGGCAAGGAGTTTCAATTGATGGAATACCTGATGCGCCATCCCAACCAGGTGCTCAGTCGGGGCCAGATCGAGCAGGCGGTGTGGGAATGGGGCTGTGAGCCGGAGAGCAATGCCGTGGCTGCGTTGGTGCGGCGGTTGCGGCTACGGTTAAAAGAGGTGGAGGCCCAAGATTGGCTGGAATCGGTGTATGGCCAGGGGTATCGGCTGCGCATAGCCTCTCCAGAAGAGAACCCATGAAAGCAGTTTCTAGGGGGTGGCGATGGAGGTGAAAAGAGCTGAACACAAGCATTCTCTCCCATGGCTGGGCTGGAACTGGGTTTCCCTGGCACACCCCCTTCAGCCGCACCTGGGGCAGAAGGCTGCGACAAGAGGGACGGGATCCCTGGTGTTTCACCACAGCCGCCGTCGCTTGGCCCGCAGCTTTGCCGGGGTCATGGGGGGGATCCTGCTGGTGTTTGCCGCCGTCTTCTACCGCTTGGAAGTGGAGAACCAGTTGCAGGCTTTTGACGAGGAGCTGCAGGTTCAGGCCGGGATCATGGCGGCAGCCATTAAGTACGAGCTGCGCCAGGGGCAGTGGCGGTTGGTGTTGAACGAGGTGCCCTTTTTGGGGGGGAAAACCCAACCCCTCGACCATCACTTGGCCTATGTGCGCTGGTTCGATCCTGCTCCCGGCACCGGAAGGGAAAGCTTGGGATCCCTGCGCCAGTACACGGGATCCCGGCCTCCTCTGGAGCTGTTTGACTTGGATGGCCCGCCTCACCATCTCCAACTGGGTTTCCAAACGGTGGAAGGAGAGAGCGGCTTACTGTTGCGCCAGCTCACGCTGCCGGTGCAGCAGGAGGAAAAGCTACTGGGCTACTTGCAACTGGCGGTGCCCCTGGAACCGCTGCAACTTACCCTGGGTCGCTTGCGCTGGGGGTTGGGGATCGGGATCCCGCTGACGCTGGCGTTGATCGGCGGGGCCGGCTGGATCTTGGGGGGGCTGGCGATGCAGCCGATTCGTCGCTCCTACGAGCAGTTGCAACGCTTCACTGCCGATGCTTCCCACGAGTTGCGCGCCCCCCTGGCCGCCCTGATGAGCAATGCTCAAATGGCTCTGCTGGCCCCGGAACAAGCTCAACCTCGCCTGGAAAAGGTGGTGAGCGGTGCCCGCCGCCTCAGCGTGCTGATCGATACCTTGCTGCAGTTGGCCCGCCAGCAGGGATCCCTGCCCCTGGAGGATCTGCCGCTTCTGAATTTGCGAGCGCTGTTGCAGGAGCTGAGCGAGCAATACCGCCCCCAAGCTGAGGCCCTTGGCCTTCACTGGCAATGCCACCTGCCTGAGACGGATCTTTCTGGGGGTTGGCTTGTGCGGGGGAACGCTGCCCTGCTGCGGCAGGCCATCGAGAACCTACTGCGCAATGCCCTGCAGTACACCCCTGCAGGTGGCACAGTGCAGGTGAGCCTGGAAAGCCAGCGCCAGCGCGCTTACCTCCACGTCAAGGATACAGGCATTGGCATTCCCCCCGAGCATCTGCCCCATCTGTTTGAGCGGTTTTACCGGGTGGATGAAACCCGTGCTCGCCATACGGGTGGGTTCGGTCTGGGCCTGGCCTTGGCCCAGCAGATCGTCACCGCCCATCGGGGATCCCTGCGAGTGGCCAGCCAAGTGGGGGAGGGATCGATATTTACGGTAGAGCTGCCCTTGTCATCTTCACGTCATTTTTCTCCGCCATTCTCAAGATGAGCCGCGATAACCCAAACCGGCTTGTCCTGTCGATTGGAGTCTATGACCAATGACGATTCGTTCCTCTTTTGCTCGCGCTCTGGGTTGTTCTCTGCCGATTTTGGTTCTGCTCACCCCCCTGGTGCTGGGATCCCCGGCGCAAGCCCAGCGGGGCAGACGCTCTGCTCCTGAAGCCACAGCTCCCCTTCAGGTACAGCCAACTTGGCAGCGCCCGTGGGATCTTGAGCGAGCCAGCCGCGATCTGGCTAAGGCGCAGCGACACCTGGCCGAAGCCAGCTTCCTCTCTCAGCGGGGGTCTTCCCCAGAGGCTGCCCGCCTTTTGGAACACGGCCAGGAGAGCTTCACCAACGCCCAAGCCTCACTTGAGGCGGGGAACTTCTTCGCCGCCCGCGAGCAGGCCAAAGCAGCGGAAAACTTAGCCAAAGCAGCCAAAGTTCTCTACGAAGCGGAGCTGGGTTTTATGGGTCGCCCTGGCCGTTCCTTCTTCGAGGCCGCTTTCCGGGCTCAGGAGTACCTCAGCCGGCTACAAGCAGAGATGACCTTCGCCAACGTCAACTCCGGCAGCGTCTCTGACCTGCAGAATCAAGTGCAGAACCTGTTGGGCGACGTGAGTACGGATCCCGGCAGCTACACCTTCGCCGACTACAGTCGCAGCAAAGCTGCCCGCTACTCTGCCCGCGCAGCCCTCCATCTGTTGGCGGCTGAGCGCCTCGGAGGGGTGGCTGCCCTGAGTAGGCGCTGATCTGGCCTACCCTGAACTGAGGGGATAGAAGGGATCCCTGCTGGCTGAGTTTCCGGGGTTAACCCCTCTATCTTCTCTGGCCCCTGCTGGAGTTGGGTTAAAGTGAAAGCCCCCAGAGCGGGGGCTGTTCTTCTCGAATACTGACTGATCGCGTCTTTACATCTCCCTTGGTGTACCTGCGTTTCCTGCACCTGCGCCACTTTCGCAACTACCGGGAGCAAGAGATCACCTTCGACGCGCCCAAAACCATCCTGGTGGGGGAGAACGCCCAGGGTAAGACCAACCTGCTGGAAGCGGTGGAGCTGTTGGCCACCTTACGCTCGCGGCGGGCCGCTCGGGATCGGGAGCTGGTATACCAAGAGGAGCGACAAGCCCAGATTGCCGCCACGGTTGAACGGCTGGGGGTGGCCCACGAGCTGGTGATGGAGCTGCGCAGCAGCGGCAGGCGATCCCTGAAGGTGGACGGGCAGGTGCTGCGCCGCCAGGCGGACTTTTTGGGACAGGTGAATGCCGTGGTGTTCTCCAGCCTGGATCTGGAGCTGGTGCGGGGCGCTCCGGAGACGCGGCGCCATTGGTTGGACGGGGTGTTGCTGCAACTGGAGCCGGTTTATCTCGGCCTGGTGGAGCAATATCGCCAGATCCTCAGGCAGCGCAACGCCCTTTTGAAGCAGGATCCCAAGGACTCTGTCCCGCTAACGCAAGCGGCTGCTGGCGTTCAGTTCTCGCAGATGGCCTTCTGGGATGCCCAACTGGCCACCACCGGTAGCCGAATTATGCGCCGCCGCGCCCGGCTGCTGCAACGGCTGGAGCCTTTGGCTGCTCACTGGCACCGGGTCATTAGCGGTGGACGGGAAACCCTGACCCTTACCTATCGACCCCAAGTGCCCCTGCCGGATCCCCAGGCCAGCCCCGAAGTGATCCAAGCCCAGTTTTTGGCCGAGATCCGCGCCAAAGCCGCCGCCGAACACTCCCTGGGCAGCTCTCTGGTGGGCCCCCACCGGGACGAGGTGGAGCTGTGCATCAACGGAGCCGCCGCCCGCGCCTATGGATCCCAAGGCCAGCAGCGCACTCTGGTTTTGGCTCTGAAATTGGCGGAGCTGGAGCTGATCGAGCAGGTGGTCAGGGATCCGCCCTTGCTGCTGTTGGACGATGTGCTGGCCGAGCTGGATCTGCAGCGGCAAAACCAGCTCTTGGAAGCCATTCAGGAGCGCGTGCAAACCTTGGTTACCACCACCCATCTGGGATCCTTTGACGCCGGCTGGCTCAAAGCCGCCCAAATCCTTCAGGTGCAGGGGGGACAGCTTTTTCCCGACAAAACAGGGGGTGGGATCCCGTAGGACAGGCCGGAGCTCTGGCGGTAAGGGAAACTCCCTCTGGGAGAGGGGCTGGGGGTGGTCGCGTCAGCGGCGCGGAGCGCTTGAGCTCTACAGCCGAGCGCGATCCAGGCTGCGGTATTGAATCGCTTCGGCAATGTGGGTGGGGGTAATGGCCTCCGCGCCCTCGAGATCGGCGATGGTGCGGGCCACCTTGAGGATGCGGTCGCTCCCCCGCGCAGACAGGCCCAGCTTTTGGATGGCGTTCTCCAAAAGGGTGCGACAGGGATCCGACAGGGCACACCACTGCCGCAGGTGGCGGGATTGCATCTGGGCGTTGCAGTGGATCCCAGGCTCGTTTTGAAAGCGCTGCCGCTGCCGTTGTCGTGCCCGCTCCACCCGCCGCTGCACCGCTTGGGAAGATTCGCCGCCCTGGGCGCGGACAATTTCTTCCGGCTTAAGGCGGTTGACCCGCACCTGCAGGTCGATGCGATCCAGCAGCGGGCCGGAGAGCTTGGACCAGTAGCGCTCCCGCTGTTGCGGCGTACAGGTGCAGGGGTGAACGGGATCCCCGTAGAAGCCGCAGGGACAGGGGTTGGTGGAGGCCACCAGGGTGGTTTGGGCGGGAAACTCTAGGGAAACGCGGGCGCGGGAGATGGTGACTTTGCCATCTTCCAGGGGTTGGCGCAGCACCTCCAGCACCTCCCGCCGGAATTCCGTCAGCTCATCCAGGTAGAGGATGCCATGGTGGGCCAGCGAGATTTCCCCGGGCTTGGGGTAGGGGCCGCCACCCACCAGCGCCACTGCCGAAGCCGAATGGTGTGGAGCGCGAAAGGGCCGCTGGGCGATCAGGGGGGTCTGGCGTCCCAGGTGCAGGTTTTGCCGCAACAGGCCGGCTGCCGAGTAGATGCGGGTGATCTCCAACATCTCTTCCCACTGCAGCTGGGGCAGAATGCCGGGCAGTCGCCGCGCCAGCATGGTCTTGCCCGCTCCCGGGCTACCCACCAGCAACAAGTTGTGCCCGCCGGCTGCCGCGATCTCCAGAGCCCGCCGGGCATGTTCTTGCCCCTTCACATCGGCCAAATCCAGCAGGGGTTCCGTTTCGGTTGGCAACATCTGTTCTGGCTGGATCCGCACCGGCTCAACTCCCTCTGGGTTTTGCAGCCAGTTCACCACCGCCGCCAAGGAGGGCAGCCCATACACTTGGATCCCTTGCACCACCGCTCCTTCCGGCCCATTTTCCTGGGGTACCACCAGGCGGCGGATCCCCATCTCGGCAGCGCTGGCGGCAATGGGCAGAACCCCGGCCACCGGGCGTAGGGTGCCGTCTAGGGCCAATTCCCCCACCATCAGGGTGTTGGCCAGCGCTTCCCCCTCGATCACCCCGGAGGCCGCCAAGATCCCGATGGCAATGGGCAGATCGAAGCTGGGGCCCTCTTTGCGCAGATCGGCAGGGGCCAAGTTGACGATGATCCGCCGCTGGGGTAAAGCAAAGCCGGAGTTCTTGATCGCCGCCCGCACTCGCTCTTTGGCCTCCTGAACGGCAGTATCGGGCAGTCCCACCAAGGTGATCTGGGGCAAGCCACCGCCCACATCCACCTCCACCGTAACCTGCACGGCCCGGAGTCCCAGCAGAGCGGCAGCAGTGACTTGGGCAAACAATGCAGTCACCTCCCTCGGATAGTTCTTTTACCCTTTGCACAAGTGGCCGCAGGCCTATTCTGTCCCAACACGTATCCTGGCCGAAATTGGGATCCCCACGCTGCCGGCTGCATTTGCCCAAGGAGAATGTCACAATCATCTCAGGTTTTTCCTGCCCCAAAGGAGGCACGTCGGTTTTCGCAGTCGCAGTCTTTAATGAATGCGGGATCCCGGATCCGAGCTTGCCGAATGGCTCAGGCTTGGGTTGGCTGTTGCTGCCGCCTTTGCGCAGCACAGCAGCGGTGAGGCTATGTTCTGACCAGGATGGGAACCCCCAGGGGGGGATAGCAGGGATCCGGATCCCTCTGATCGCAGCCTGCACCTCCAACCCAGATTTCCCCAGCCATTTGCCCTTTGGCAGAGGTCAAAAGGCGGGCACACCCCTCTGCCGACAAGCCAACAGAGGGACGACCCCATCTCTAGGAGGCTGATGCCGGTGGTCTTTCCTGCTGCTGAACCCCCTTTCGAGCGTTTCTCTGGCTCTGGGAAAAAGCGCGCCCTAACCTGGAATGAACTGGAGGAGCAGGTGCAGCAGTTTGCCCAGCGCTACCGGGGGCAGGTGGTCCA
The DNA here is from genome assembly GCF_047462015.1 of Synechococcus sp. R5-13. Lineage (NCBI taxonomy): Bacteria > Bacillati > Cyanobacteriota > Cyanophyceae > Synechococcales > Synechococcaceae > Synechococcus > Synechococcus sp. R5-13. The sequence continues at coordinate 8,585 of NZ_JANSIL010000072.1, forward strand.
GCTCAGCCCGCCAGAGCTGGCGGTGGCGCTGCAGGAGTTGTCGGAGCTGACGCAGGCGCTCGCCCTGGCAGCCCATCTTGCCGAGGGTTGCGAGAGCAGCAGCCTTCCAACAGCGATCCCGGCTGAGGCCGAACCAGAGATGGCCTGGACGAAGGCAGACCCCAGCTGGAGGGATCTGGAGCGGGTCATCTCCCTGCAGAGCCAGCTGTTGTTTTTCCCCCTGGAACTGCAATCCCTGACCGCCGTTCCCCTCGGCGAACCCGCAGCTGAGACGCCGCAGGAGCGAGAGGATCGGCCCTCGGATCCCTTGGCCGCTGCTTGTGCCGAGCCGGAGCTGCGCCCCTTTCGCCAGTTTTTGTGTCGCCTCCTGCAGCAGCGGGGTCACCAACAACCGGAGCCTCTGGAGTGCCTGCTCCACCAACAGTACCCAACAGGAAGGTTAGCTTGGCGGCAGTTGTGGCAAGTGACCCTGAACTCGCCTGCCGCGCTCCCAGATCACACCCTTGTCCAGCTAGGAACTCCGTCCCACTGGCGCGAACAGAGCTTACCAACCCACGCCAGCGCCGAAATCCGTTGGGCTGCCTATCAGCGGCTGGGCCAACACCTGGAGGCCCATGCAGATCTGGGTGGGTTTATCCTCAGCACCCTGATCCGCGACCACCTGTGGGAGGCCCAATGGCGGGGCTATGACTCTGCTGCCGACCTGTATCTGGCCCGCCACGGCCTGACTCAAACTTTTTTGGAGAACCTCCTGGAAGGGATCCGCGATCGGTTTGACCTGTTCCAGCACTATTACCGCCTCAAAAGCCGAAACATGGGGCGTTCCATTCGCATCTGCGACTTGCGTGCGCCCTGGCGGGATCCCGTGCCGCCCCTGACCTCTGCTGAGGCCACCTCTCTAATCTGGGCAGCCCTGCAGGACTTCTGCCCCGAGTGTGCGGCCCAGGCCAAACCCTGGCTGCTAGAAGTCGGCTCGGCAATCGAGGCAGACAAGCCCAATCGCGCAGCGGGCACAGCCTTTCGCCCCGGCGAAACGGAGTTCTCGCCCAGGTCGGGAGAAACGGGATCCGGCGGGAGCGAGCTCCTGTTGAAGGTTCTTGCTATCATCAGCCAGCGGCTCCGGCCTGAGGATCCCCAAGTTTGGCTGGATCTGGAGGAGATGCAGGGGAGTTCCGCACTGCTGCCGCGAGCGTGGGGGGTGCAGGCTCACACCGTCTTTTTGCAGCAAATACTCCTGGATCACCTGGTTGCCTCAGCAGTGGGATCCCCTCGCATGGGCAGGCCTGCTCTTTACGACCCAGAGGGGCAAACTGCTCCGCAGCGCTGGCGGGAACGCTCCGGCAGCCTCCAGTTGGCCCAGGCCCTGTTGATACACCATTTGGAAGCCCAGTTGCAGGCGGTGTTTTACCAGAGCTTGATCGGTCGGCTGGAGCTGATTCTCTATCGGTCGGGGCTCCCCGCATGGGAAAATGTGGCAACCTATCCTCTTTGGGTGAGCGAAGAGTGGTTGAAGCTGTGTCAGGAGCTGTGCGGAGATGCGGTGGAACTGTTGCCGGAACACCAGTTCTACTGGGTGGGGATGCCGGAGCTGTTTCTCCGCCCCTTCAGTGCCTATCAGGCCAGCCTTGCCAGCCTGGTGGCCTTGGCCTGTCACCGCCGCTATCACAGTTCTCCGCGCAACTTTCTGCCCCACTACCTCCGTTGGTTGGCCAGCCCGCCCGGATCCCTGACTTTGGAAGAAACCACCCAGCTGCTGCAGGCAGATCTGAGCGACCCAGGGGGAGTGTTGCAGGCGCTGGAGGAGCTAGAGCATTGGATCGAGACGCTAGAAAAGCTGCTGGAAGAGAATCCAGATCACTGAACCAACGATGACCCACCCTTGTTCTCTTGGACATAGGCGTGCTCTGCGGCGGGAAGAACTCTGGAACCCTGTACCCGACTCCTGCGAACCCACCCCAGCGGAGCCAGCCGTTAAAGCGCGTCCCTTCCTAAAATGGGCAGGGGGAAAAGGGCAACTGCTCAGCCAATACGAACCCTTTTTCCCTCGCACCTGGAACACCTATCACGAGCCCTTTTTGGGGGGTGGAGCGGTCTTTTTTCATCTGGCCCAAGGGATCCCATCGGGTTCTCGACACTTTGTTTTGTCGGATATCAACCCTGAGCTGGTGAATGTGTATCGCTGCGTGCGGGATCACGTGGAGGAGCTTATCGCCCTGCTCAGCCACCACCAAGCCCACCACAGCCGGAACCATTACTACACCATCCGCGCGGCTCGATTTGAAGATCCGGCGCAACGGGCTGCCCGCCTGCTGTACTTGAACAAAACCTGTTTCAACGGCCTCTACCGGGAGAACTCGCGGGGAGAGTTCAATGTTCCTTTGGGCCGTTACCGCAATCCCCGCATTTGCGACGCGGAGAACCTACGGGCTGTGGCACGGGTTTTACAAGGCGTGGAGATC
>NZ_JANSIL010000073.1:0-1174 GCF_047462015.1 Synechococcus sp. R5-13
TCAAAGCGCATTCCTCCCGGCACTGACCCTACGGGTACAGTGCGGGGCTCCTGCGATTTCTAGCTGAAGCACATCTGGCTCTGCCTTTTTCAAAGCTGCATCGTAGAGCGAAGGTATGGCGCCAATTCCAGAAAGTCCCAAAATCTACCACATTACCCATGTAGACAACTTGCAAGGGATTTTGACATACCCCCCTGCCTAAAGGCAGGGGATTCTTGTTACTGGTTCTGCGACAGCACTTGAAATCATGGCCTGGGAACTTCAAGGCCTATGCCGCAGCCTGCCGGCGGGGGGAAGTCCAACCGGGCAAAATGTTCGTTTTCGAGACCGGAAACCTGACCAATCCGCGCTACATCATCAATTTCCCCACAAAACGCCACTGGCGGGGGAAGTCGCGGATCGAGGATATAGAAGCTGGGCTGAAGTCCCTTGCCGAGGAGATCAGGCATCTTGGTCTGCGCTCAGTCGCTTTGCCACCCCTAGGCTGCGGCCTCGGGGGTCTTCATTGGCCCGATGTGCGCTCCCGCATCGAGCAGGCGCTAGCAGAACTTCCCGACGTCCACATCCTTGTCTTTGAGCCCACCGGGCCTCAGCCTTTGCCGAAGAGCATGCGCCGTGGCCAGATCCCTTCCTTGACGCCGGGAAGAGCGGTGCTGGTGGGCCTTATGGAGCGCTATGTAAACGGTCTACTTGTTCCGTTTGTCTCTTTGCTTGAGCTGCACAAGCTGATGTACTTCCTGCAGGAAGCCGGGGAGCCGCTTCGCCTGCGATTTACAAAGGGCGTTCATGGACCCTACGCCGAGAACTTGCGGCATGTTCTCAAAGAAATCGAGGGATATTACATCTCTGGGTACGGCTCGGGCGGTGATCGACCAGACAAGAAGCTGGAACTGGTGCCCGGTGCTGTCGAGGAAGCCCATAGATATCTCGCTGGACAGCCAGAGACGAGAGAACGCTTTGAGCGTGTCAGCGACCTCGTGGAGGGCTTTGAGTCGCCCTATGGTCTAGAATTGCTGGCTACTGTCCACTGGATCGTGACTCGTGGGCACCCTTCTACGACGGCAGAGTTGGTGGAAAGCTTCTACGCCTGGGGAGATAGAAAACAACAATTCAGCTAGAAATCGCAGGAGCCCCGCACTGTACCCGTAGGGTCAGTGTCGGGAGGAATGCGGAA
>NZ_JANSIL010000074.1:0-5196 GCF_047462015.1 Synechococcus sp. R5-13
AGCAGAGCAGGCTCAGGGCTACTGAAAGCCCGCTCCGTACCGCTTAGCGGTCGGAGCCGGGTAGTTTACCGCAGGCAAGCCAAAAAAGGTGGCCACCGCCGCAGCAATTCCCCCCTGCAACACTTGACGCCGCTGCAAACGGCTCTCCAGGATGCTGCTGAAGGTGGGGTTGGGAGAGTGGTTACACATAGGCTCGTCCCCAGGACGAAGCTTAGGGCCATGCGAATGGATACTCACGTTGACTTCTCCTCTTGTCTTGACAAGTTTTGTTTAGAAACTTGGCGAGTCTTATAAAACAGCACCTAACCCCTGCGCTACTCTATTCGCGCATGAGGATAGGCACTACAAAAGTTTCTTAATCATTTGTTGCAACGAGAAGAAGACTTGGTTTAAGTCAATTAGATCAAGTAGATAGATCAAGTGCCAATAAAGTAGTCTGCAGTCCTTAGAATTGCGATTCTTATGCGATTCTTAGAGGTCTTTTCGTAACCTAGAGAACAAATACACCCCATCTTGGTGGTACAGAAGCTGGAATTGAGTTTCCTTCTGTAAAGCTTCAATCAGGACACGGGAAAACTCTGGACTGCTGCGCCACCCCGGATGACGGGTGTTGAGCAACACATAATCAAAGGGATCCCACTGAGAGGGCGGGGATCCATTGAAGCGGCCCTCGTCTGTAAAGTAGATTACAGGTCGCTGGGTGAGGTGAGGGCTGATCTCGTGGGTGGTGAGGACGCCCCCTTGGGTGGTGATCTGGGCAAGAGCCTGTCGGGTTGCCTGCCAAGTGTCCAGGGAGCTGAGATAAATCGAGCCGAAAAAGGTGTATTTCCCCAAGGCCAAAAAGGCCAGCGAAGACCAGATCAGGGGCAGTTTTCCATCTTTTATAAAATGGCTCTGGAAGAGGTGATTTTTCACATTCTCGATGACAGCTAAGAACAAGAAAGGAACGATAGGCAAAGCGTACTGATGCACCAGATCTCGATAGGCGGGGTTGCTGGAGAGTATATTCAAACCCAGGGTAGGCAGGGCAGGGATCCAGGGATCCCAATGCCGCCAAGAGAGACCCCAAGCCAAAGGCGCAACCAATAAAAATCCATAAAACAGGGTGTCCAGAGAGAAGACTTTGCTCAAAACCAGCATCGGTCTCAAGATTAAACCTTGAACAATTTCCGCAACAGAATTCCCTAGATAGTCGTAATGAGAAACGGCTGCCGGCTCGCTGCCGCTGAAGTGAGGAATGACCCCAAAAGTGGCTATCCCAAACCAAGCCGATCCTGCTGCAATTGCCGTCCAGCCGCCCACTTGGCAGCGCCATTGCCAGCGTTCTTGAATTCGTCCTTTTTCCCAAAACAACAGCCAGGCTCCCAGAGCAACAACATTGAGAGATAACACCGCCTTACAGCCAAGAATGCCGCTCAAACAGAGAAGGAACCCCCTCAATTTTCCAGAGCGAATGCAGAGCACAGCCGCCAAGAAAAGAGGAACAGCTATGACCTCTGGATGAAAATCAAAAAGGTTGGCGTTAAAAATGGCCGGATAGAGAAGATAGGCTGTGGCAATCACCATCACTTGGCTGGGATCGACCTTGGCCTGAAGTGCAAGGTGATAAATAGCCAATGCTCCCAAGGTTAACGCCAGGGATTGGAGCCCAAACAGCCAATAGACCGAGGGGACAATGCGATACAAGAGGCTGATAGGGTAGAGAATAAAGGCCGCATGATCTCCAAGGATATGGATCCCTCGAATGGTCGAAAACGGAACCTCTCCCCGACTGATTAGATAGATGGATTGGTCGAAGATGCCAAGATCATATCCTCCAGACTGAAACAGGTGATGCCGGACAACACTACAGCCAAAGAGAATGAAGAAATTAAAAATCATGATTGCCAGCAGAAGTGGAGGCAGAGGACGATCCTTCATAAGAACTAGGGCTTTTGATTTATAGATCTTGGCAAGGTAACTTTATCGCTTTTCTCAGCCTTGCGTGACATCCTAGCGAGATCTGGATTCGGCAGAGGCTCCGCCGCAATTCCGGACATTTCTCTTTCCTCGGGAGTATGAGGAATGGCTCAAGCTTGTTGGAGATAACGATACAGATGAGTTAGGACTGGTTACGACAAGAGGGTGTGATTTGGCCCAAGATGGCAGCATGTCTTGCCCCAGTTGCTTCCGGTAAATTGTTGGTCTTACCTTGCCAGGTTTTATAGGCCAATACTGCGAAGGCAAGAGCCTCTTTGGCCTCAGAAGGGATCCCCACTTGGTCGGAAGTCAACAGGGTTGTGGTCGGCAGTTGCTCCTGCAGCAGTTGCATGAGAACAGGGTTTTGGGTGCCGCCACCGCTGAGAATAACTTGATCTGGGGTCGCGGGCAAAAAGTCCCTATAGGCTTGGGCAATGGAGCAGGCCGTAAACCCCGTGAGGGTGGCAATACAGTCGTGGGCGGATATAAATTGGGGCCAAATTCGCTCTAAATAAAGGGATCCAAAATACTCTCGGCCAGTGGTTTTGGGCGGTGCCTTTTGAAAATAGGGATCCCGCATCCATTCTGTAATTTTTTCCCAGTGGATCTGGCCTTGGGCAGCCCATTTTCCGTCGCGATCAAAGGCTTGATGTCCCTGACTGGCCCGCATCACCGCCAGATCGATCAAAATGTTGCCGGGGCCAGTGTCGAAGGCCAAGGGGGATCCCCCACTGCAGAGGCTGGGGAGATAGGTGAGGTTGGCAATGCCGCCGATGTTTTGGGCCACACGATGAAGGTGGGGATGCCTCAACAGCAGCCAATCCACAAAAGCTACCAAAGGTGCGCCTTGACCTCCTGCCGCCATGTCCCGCGCCCGAAAATTGCTCACCACCGGGATCCCGGTCAGCTCGGCAATCACCGCAGCTTCACCGATTTGCAAAGTCGAAGCTTCTGGCCCACTGGGGTTATGCCAAAGGGTTTGGCCATGGCTGCCGATGAGATCGATCTGTTGGGGGGTGAGATGGGCCGCCTGGATCCCTTGCAAGGCCGCTGCCGCAAAAGCTCGACCCAAGCGAAAGTTCAAGGTGCAGATGTGATCTACCGTGCCGGTTTTGGGATTCGCAGCCCGCAAAATCTCCGCCCGCAGCGTTGGGGAATAGGGGATTGTTTGGAAATGTATCAACTCCCACTGTAGGGAATCGTCACCCTCCAGGTGGACGATGGCTACATCGATCCCGTCTACCGAAGTGCCCGACATTAGGCCGACGACGATCATCTTGCTGGGGGCTCGCACCAGAGGCTTGAGAAGGTCTAAAGTTTTGCCCCCTTTCCCCTTCCCCTTTTTAGGATACAGGCAGGGTATCCAGAGCTACCGTGTGGGGGACTATGAGTGAAGCCATCCGCTACGACCTTCTTTTGGTGGGGGGAAGCTCCTCCAACTTGATCTTGGCCCACCGCCTTTTGGATCTGGCCAAGCTCTCTGGGCTGAAAATCTCTATTGCCATTTTGGAAAAAGCCCGCCAATTCGGCGGTCACATCGTCAGTGGCGCCATCTGCAACCTCCAAGTGATCGCCAAGCTCTTCCCCGATTTTGAAAGCCAAGGATTTCCCCACGAAGGCCGGGTGGAAGCCAATCACTTGAGCGTGCTGGGATCCCAACAGCGCTGGGATCTGCCGGAAGCGGTGATCCCGCCGGGATTTCGCAAGCAGGGGCAGTTCATTCTCACCCTCAGCCACGTCATCCGTTGGCTGGCCGAAACCCTGCAGGAAAAAGCCAAAGGGATCCCAAATGTTACCCTCGATGTGTTCCCCGGCTTTGCCGCCCATGAAATCCTCTACGAGGGGGAGCGGGTGATCGGGGTACGGGCAAGCGATTCTGGCCAAGTTTACGAAGATTGCATCTTTGCCGAACTCACCTGCTTTGGCGACAAAGGCTTCATTTCCAAAGATCTCATCGAGAAGTTTCAACTGCGCCCCAACCCGCAACTGTGGTCGGTGGGGGTCAAAGAGGTGTGGCAGATCCCCCAGTCCCTGCAGGGGCAGGTGTGGCATACCCTGGGCTACCCGGTTTTGGATGGCAGCTTCAGCGGCGGCTTCGTCTATGGCCTCAAAGACAATCGCCTGGCCTTAGGTCTGATCATCGGCCTCGACAGCAAAAACCCCAACCTCAACCCCCAGCAACGTCTGCAGGAGTTCAAGGCTCACCCCTGGATCCAGTCCCTAATTGCTGGCGGCAGGTTGCTCAAATATGGGGCTGCCGTGATTCCCGAAGGGGGCTACCACAGCCTGCCCACCCGGTTTGGCGTTGAGGGAGCCCTGCTGTTGGGGGATGCGCTGGGGGTGTTGGATGTGGGCAGCTTGGCCGGGGTGGACAATGCCATGGAAACCGGCTATCTGGCGGCGGGCCTCATTCACGATGGCTTCTTGAAAGGGGATCTGCGCATCCAGGCCGACTACCAAAGGGCGGTGATGGAAAGTGCGGTGGGGCAAAACCTCTACCGCAGTCGCTATTTCCGCGAGGCTTTTTTGGAAAACTCCCGCCTGCTGGAAGAATATTTACCTCAGGTGTGCCGCAGCGTCGATGCCGGCCACCCCTGGCTGGGATCCCTGCGCTGGGGTTTACAGGATCCCGTTCGCCGCGGACGAGAAACTCTGCGCGCCTACACCCTGCTCACCGGGCGGGTCAGCCCCAGCGAGCCACCCCCGCGAGGCTATGTGGCCCCCCACGCTGCCATTCAAGCGGATTTTGTGGCCCCCACAACCTTGGCTCCCCAGGAATTGGCCGCTCGACCGGGCTATTTCTCGCGGCCCGATGCGGTTTTTTTCGCGGATCCCCGCTACCCCGAGGGTAACCGTCACATCCTGGAGTTCGACGCCGAAACCTGCCGCCGGTGCATCGCCACCTACGACAAGCTGAATCGCCCCACCCCCTGCGTTGCCGACTGCACAGCAGAGGTACACCACATCCGCGACCAAAATGGCATCCGCTCCCATGCCATGTCTTTGGAAAACTGCATCCAGTGCCGCACCTGCGAGATCATCTGTCCCCACTTAAACTTGCGGGTCAACCCCAGCTACGAGGGATCCGGGCCGGATTTCTATGGGCTGTAGCCGTTGCTGAGGTTAACTCAGTTCGCTGCAGCTCGCCTGATCCTGGGGGTCTAGCAAGTAAACTACCCGACCCTGACTGCTTCGCAGTACGGGGCGGGCTTTCGGTAGCCCTGCAGTTGGCAAGCC